>JAGCTZ010000057.1 GCA_017963165.1 Treponema sp. | reverse complement strand
TGGCCCTTCGACAGGCTCAGGGACCCCACTATTGAATTTTTGTGGTCCCTGAGCCTGCATTTGTGGTCCCTGAGCTTGTATTTGTGGTCCCTGAGCCTGTCGAAGGGCCTCCCCACCAAGCATATTCCCAATCTCGTTAATCATTTCTGCATCTTTAAACGGACTTATAGAAAGCGTAGTGCAAAAATAATCAAAATTATTGGCACAGGCATAGTCATAAGTAAAACGCAGACGCAGTTCATAGCAGCGGCGGCAGCGTTCACCTCGTTCGGGCTCGGTAGCAAGCTCCGGATTTTCTTTTGTTCCTACAGCATTGTAAAATTCCTGTGGCTCATAAGGCGCCTGAATTACACGAACATTTTGAGCAGGCACAAACTTTTTATAAAAATTCAAAAGCTCGTTAAGTCTGCGTTCATATTCTTCCTGCGGATAGATGTTAGGATTATAAAACAAAACTGTAATATCAAAATGCTTACACAAATATTCAAGGACATAAGAAGAGCAGGGGCCGCAGCACGCATGAAGCAAAAGGGAAGGACGCTGCGGTTCACAAGAAATGTGTTCCAATAACGAATCCAGCTGCTTTTGATAGTTTGATATTTTATTCATCGGCTTCATAACCCGGAGCACCTTTCCTTAGTGCATCATCAACACACGCAACAAAAACTATGCTTGCAAGCTCTTCGCCTTGTACTGCCTGAACTACAGAAGAATTCTGCGCAATCATTTCATCTATGATAGGTGCAACCTTTTTCCCATATGCACCTTCGTTTTCTATAATTTCAATTTTGGTGAGCTTATGGTCGGTTACAGTTACATCAAGCTGCACATGAAGAAAATTTGTATAAATCTTTCCGCGGTAAGTTCCATCTTCTACCTGCTCCGGCTGAACATTATAAAAAGGAAGCTTTGCAGCCTGCTTGTAATAATTTCGTGTTCGTCTTTGCATGTACATTATAAAAGTAAGTACAACACAAATGACTATGAGGATTGTCCTGATTATTTTTGAGTCAAAATTGAATTTACCTTTAGACTTCATTATTCAACCGGAGTGTAAACAGTATCGTTGCTGTAGAGAGTCTTTGTTTTTGTAACAACCTTGTCTTCTTTTACAGTTGCTTCAAATTTTCCTCTGGCATAATAATACTGATTTGCCTTAAGCTTTGAATTCAAATCTGCTGCCGAAATCTTAAGCTCTTTTTCATTTGCCATAAGGTCATAGCCTTTTAAAAGTCTGTCTGCATCTTTTAAGAGGTCAAACGTAATTGTTGCTACAGGAGTTCCTGCGCTGCCACCGTTTGCAGGTTTACGTCCCGAAAAAATGCTTATTTCAATAGAGGAAGCCTGAACAGCGCTTGTATTGATTCCCGGAATAAGTTCGTTCTTGTCGATTTCGAACTTTACAAGTCGTTCAGAACCCGATGCAATTAAAACAATTTTTGGAGAAAAAGCTTCGTCTGTGATTTCCTGGAGTTCTCCCTTTTTAGAAGCGCAGCCCAAAGTCATTAATACAAATAGAAAAGCTGCAGTTACGCCTAACAATCTGAACATCTTTTTCATAAAAAAAACCTCTATCTATATTATAGTTTGTATTATCAATAATCGCAACAATAAAAAAATCTATGTCATTATTGCGAATTTTGCTTTTTGTGGTAAAATAAATGTAGAGTTATTTACAAGAAATCTGCAAAGGAGCGGGGAAGATGGTTAATCTTATTTATCAGTATATGGCGTGGAAAACGCGAAGAGATTTCTGGCGCGGAGATAAAAAGAGGGATGCAGGTCAGACAACACCTCCAGACTTAATCCGATTTGATGATATTGTTTACGGCGACGATTTCAAATTCAAAAAATGGCAGATGCTCGATGTCTATCGTCCTAAAAGTGCAGGAACAGACACTCTTTCTAAAATACCAGTAATTGTAAGTGTACATGGCGGCGCCTGGGTTTATGGTGATAAAGATATTTATCAGTTTTACTGCATGAAGCTTGCGCAGCGTGGTTTTGCAGTTGTTAATTATTCCTACAGGCTTGCACCGGAAACAATTTTCCCTAGTTCTGTCGAAGATACCGAAAAGGTTTTTCAATGGATTGATGCAAATGCCGAAAAATATGGTTTTGATTTGAACAATGTTTTTGCTGTCGGAGATTCTGCCGGCGGTCACCTGCTTAGTCTTTATGCTGATATTCTGACAAATCCTGAATATGCAAAAAATTATCCGTTTATAAAGGAAAAATCTTTTTCGTTGCGGGGCGTTGCACTTAACTGCGGAAAATATAATATGGATCCGGCTCTGGAAACAAATCCGCTTATGCCAATGCTTCTTAAGGCCTTGCTGAACGGAGATGTAACGGAACAAAGTCTTAACCTTGTAAATCCGTATCTTCATGTAACAAAGGATTTTCCACCTGCTTTTGTAATGACTTGTATTGGTGATTTTCTTTTTTCACAGGCAAAGATTATTACAGATGCGTTTGATGCCGCCGGTGTAAAATACGAATATCATTGTTACGGATCAGAAGAAGAACCTTTGTGGCATGTTTTCCATTGCGATCCAAGACTTGCAATTGCCGCCACCTGTAATGATGAAGAATGTGCCTTCTTCAAGAGTTTAATGAAACTTTAATAATTCTTTTTAACTAGTTCAATTATTTCATCCAGCTGTAGACCCATCTCGTGGCAGTCGCTCACAGCCTTGCTCAAAAGTTCTTCTGCTGCTGCAATGCGTTTTCCGGATAATTCATGATGCGCCAGTTCATTTACAAAGGTTCCCCGGCCTGCCGCTGTAGCAATAAAGCCTTCCCGTTCCAGCTGCTCCCAGGCCTGCTTAACGGGAATAACACTTATGCGCAGGTTCAGGGCAACTGTTCGGATAGGAGGAAGCTTTTCTCCGGCAGAAAGCTTTCCAGTCATTATCTGGTTTGCTATCTGCTCGTAGATTTGAGTATAAATTGGTTTGTCAGTTCTTTGTGACAATACTATATCCATAAATTACGTTTTGCGAATCTCTTACATATCGTATTTTTCAAACTGTTTGGCGGCACGGCCAAAGGTTAAAACCCAGGTTCCTGCATAAATCAAAAGTCCGGCAAGAAGGATTATACATTGTTTTCCAAGGAATGCACTATCCTGTGTATAGAATAAAAGTCCAACCTTTGCAAATGAAAAATTTTCTGCAATCTGTGCATCAGACAAAGTTCCTTTTGCATGAAAATAATTCCATACAGGTAATTCGCAGATTGCATAAGTTACAAAATAAGTAATTCCCGCAAAAAGATAAAGTTTTCCAGGTTTTACAGGGTCTTTATATACATTGCCCAAAAAGATGAAATTGAAAATTGCATAAACTATGAGCTGCAAGCCAAGGTATGCAATTGTAATTCCAACACCAGATTTTGGTTCCGGGAAATTTCCAAAGTGGCGGATAATTCCTGCAAGCACTGCGAAGAAAATAGAAACTACTTCGAGCATTCCGCAGAAAAGAAAGCGGGCCTTAACTGTGTCTATTTTGCGTACAGGCAGCAGTACAGTATAAAGAGTGTCGTGCGAAACCTGATTCATTCCAAAGGTCATAAAGATGCTCAGCGTAATATAAAACGGCCCGATGTACACAGGATAATTTGGAATAAAAAACATTCCAAAACAACAGATAAACCAGATCATTGTCTGTGCGGAGTTGCCTAGTTTCATTTCTTTTTTCAAAAGATTTAAGGTCTGTGATTTCATTATTCTGCCTCCTGTCTGCGTTCTACGTGAATCATAATATCTTCAAGAGTTGGTTCTGCAATTTCAAAACCACCGGCCTGTGCAAGAGCCTTATCTTCTGTTTTCATAAGACCTTCAAAGCCAAGCTGATGTTTATGCAAGCCTATAATTCTGCCTTGTGCTTCTTCTGTCAGCTGCTCTTTTTTTCCTGCAACACTGATGTAACTTGTGCGGAAGGTTTCTCTGTCTGAACTTGCAAGAACCTGCCCCTGTTTGATGTAAGTGATGTAATCTGCACATTTTTCAAGGTCGCTTGTGATGTGTGTTGAAAACAGAATTGAATGTTCGCCGTCTTCGATAAACTCCTGGAACATAAGGACAAGGTCATCGCGTGCTGCCGGATCAAGTCCGCTTGTTGGTTCATCAAGAATCAAAAGCTGTGGATTATGACTCATTGCAATTGCAAGTGAATATTTAACTTTCATACCTGCGCTCAGATGCTTGAATTTTTTGTTTTCATCAATTTCAAAACGTTCACAAAGCTTTTTGTAGCGTGCATCATCCCATTCGTTGTAAAAGGTTTTTGTTACATCTGTTATTTGTTTAATTTTTGATTCCGGATAAAAGTCTACGCCACCAAAAACGTAACCAACCTTATTCTTAATTTCTATTTCATCCTTAGGCATTGAAAGTCCGCAAAGATTTACACTGCCGCCATCGTTATTCATAATGTTGAGCATACATTTGAGGGTAGTAGATTTACCGGCGCCGTTTCGTCCAATAAAGCCCATTATGTAGCCCTGTTCAAGAGAAAAACTAACATCCTTTAATTTAAAGGAGTCAAAGTTTTTGCAAAGACCATTGATTTCAATTAAATTCATAAGCATACCTCATTGTTCTTGTCATCCTCGGGCTTGCCCCGGGGATCTTTTATAAGTTTGGATTGTCGGGTCAAGCCCGACAATGACAATAACTTGTGTATATTGTATATACACAATATAACACATTCGCCCGCCTGTCAAGTTTTTTTTTTAAATTATTTAAATTCATGCTATAATATCAATATGAAAATAAAAAAGGTTTTTCTTAAGTATCCTTCTCTGTTTTACGGAATCATCTGTCTTTTTGCAAACATACTTGCCGTAGCTTCCACAAATATTACGAGTTTTCCAATGCCGGATAACAAACCAATGCAGGCGTGGAAAGCATTTTTGGACAGCAAGCCTGTTTTAATAAATTCATTAAGCATATTATGTTATATGCTTCCTGTACTCCTTTGTGTTTCATATGTAAGAAAAGCTGTAAAACATCAAAATGACGAAAAGGAATTTATAAAGTATCAGGTTCATATTCCTGCCGCTTTTGCCCTGCGTGGTACAGCCGGATGGATTTCTAATTGTATTCTTGAAATGGCTTTTTTAATTTATTTTAAATTCTATTTTGATATGGACATAACTTTTATTTTAATTATGTCTCTTTCTTCGTATATCTTTCTTTCTATTTTGTCATTTACACTAACATACTTTACTCTTGAAACCTTAAACCGCAATGTAGTTCTGCCGAATCTTTACCCGGAAGGAAATATTTCGGACACAGAAAGAATGTCGCTTTCTTCAATAAGAAATATTTTTCTTTTTTACTTTTTTTCGGCTGCAATTTTTCCGGCAGGATTTTTAGGAATCAGACTCTTTTTTACAAAGCGCTACAATGTAGAAATTCCGGATTATAATGATTTTATTTTTGCGGGCATTATACTTTTTATTGGTTTTTTGATGACCATTTTGATGTCACACTTTTTCTCCGGTCCTCTTAAAAAACTTACAAACAGCGCAAATGAAATTTCAAAAGGAAATTATGACTGCAAAACGGTAATTTGTTCGAATGACGAAATGGGCGTACTTGGCGACACCTTTAATGACATGACAAAAGCTCTTAAAGAAAAAGAGTTCATGCGCGACACCTTTGGAAAAATTGTTACTCCACAAATACGCGATTATCTATTGAATAAAAACGTAGCCCTTGGAGGCGAAAGTCTTGATGTCACTGTTATGTTCTGCGATATACGAGGCTTTACAAGTCTTTCCGAAAACATGGCTCCGGAAAAAATTGTATCCTTCTTAAACAAATATTTTACGGGGCTCGAAAAGTGTATTGCCCGCCATAATGGAGTTATAAATAAATATATTGGTGACGCAGTAATGGCTTTGTTTGGTGCTCCTATGCAGTCCGAAAGTCATGCTTCAGATGCTTATGCCGCCGCTTGTGACATGAGAAATGAGCTTGTAAAAATGAATCAGGAATTTAAAGCAGAAGGGCTACCCGAAATTCGTTTTGGTATAGGACTTCATTCCGGAACAGTTCTGGCAGGAAACATTGGTGCCGAAAACCGTATGGAATACACGGTTATCGGCGACACAGTAAATACCGCAAGCCGTATAGAAGGCCTGTGCAAACTTTATAAAAAAGATCTTCTGCTTTCCGAAAGCACCGCTCAAAGACTTAAAGAAAAAAATCCTGCTCTACAGCTGACCTTTGTAGAAGAAAGCGAAATCCGTGGCCGCAAGGAAAAGGTTAAGCTTTATAGTGATTCCCTTAGTGATTTATAAAAAAATATGGGCGCACCCCGCCGCTCTGTCATTCCCGCGCCAAGACGCGGGAATCCCATCGCCTTGGGTCGGGCGTTCCGCAGTTCCCTAACGGTCAGCCGCTTCACTCGCTCACTTCGTTCGCTCGCTCCAGTGGCTCGCAACAAGTTGCGCCTGCTCCATGCCCTTGCGCTTAGCTAAAACTCGTGGATGGCACAAACACTGTAATCTCCGCCACCGTAAAAAACATAACCAAGATTACCGGTATTAAGCCATAAATAATATACCATACTTTCAAAAGAATCGTCTGTACTTGAAGACCAGTATATAGTGTCTGCAAGTTTTGTTCCTCCAGCTTTTTCTATTCCTGCATTCACTATTGCTCTTACCCTATATATCATGCACAGTTCTGCTATTGTCGGAATATACCAGTCCGAAGCATAATTTCCTGTAATTGCATTATTATTGCCATAAGCATTAACCCATTCCCATGCAGGATAGTTTCCACTTGTACCCTCATCGGTTACAGCTTCGCAGAGTTCTGTCCAGTTATTGCTTCCGTCAAGAGTACCCGTGAAAGTTGCAGTTGAACCTACTTTTCCGGTTTCACTTGGAACACATGCCATATTCTGAATTATTTTCGTAGTACCTTCCGCAGTTTCAATTTGCCAATTATATTGTTTTTTTGCTTCACCTTGTGAATTCTGTAAGCCAACACCCAATGCACGTGTATTTGTATTACCTTCGTTGTTGCAATCTGTTCCCACATAAAAAATTACCGCAACTGCATTTTGTTTCTGTGTGTCGGTCAGGTCTTCATAAGGAACTGCTGATCCGTCGCTGAACACAATATCTCCAACTCTATAAGGAGCACCATATTTTCCTGTTTTTCCGCTGACTTCTGTCCTCTTTTCAGTCCACTTTGCCCAAAACGTTTTATTTTCCGTATCAGTTATGGAGATTTGTGCTACCATTGAACCCGAACATTCAGCATCCGTAAACCAGCCGCCAAACTCATGGCCGTCTTTCATAATGTCGGCTCCGGTCGGAAGCGTTGCACCGGTTCCGTAGCTGTATGATGTGATGTTTTTCCCGGTAGCAATCGTTCCGCCATTTGTATTAAGTGTAACGGTGTATGTTTTAGGAGTCGTATTCGCCCAAAAAGTTTTATTACCTGAGTCAGTCGTGGTGATTTTTGTTACGGCTGCTCCTGTATAGTTTGAATTTGTAAACCATCCGTCAAAGTCATAGCCTTCGATTGTCGAAGGTAGTGTTGCTCCTGTTCCGTAGGTATAATTAGACCAGGAAGTCCTTATTGTTCCATCGGCAAGTTGGTAAACAAGGGCTATTGAATATGTTTTTATAGACCAATTAGCCCAGAGATTCTTTGCACCCGTAGAGCCTTTTGGGATTGTCATAACCCTGGTACCACTGCCATTCGGTGCAGTGTACCAGCCAAAGTCATAGCCATCCCTTTCGATTTCCACAAGCGTGATTTCGTCCTCTACCGTGTAGGTTGTAGGATTTGGGTTTGTAATTCCGCTTTCAACGCCGTTGTATGTGATTGTGTAGATTTCAAGCCACATAGCATAGAAAACTTTGTTGCCAGTGTCTGTTGCAGTTATTGATGATACAGCATCGCCTGTGAGCGTTGTTCCGTTATCGTTTGAGATGAACCATCCACCGAATTTGTAGCCCGATCGTATGATGTCGCTTGTAGATGGGAGCGTTACAGCTGTTCCGTAGGTATAGGTCGTGACATCTTTTCCTTGTGTAATCGTACCGCCGTTTGTATTTAGCGTTACATCATACCTCTGTAAATTCCACGTTGCAGAAAGTGTGATGTCGCCGGTTGTACCTTTTGCAATCTTAGTAACTTTTGTATTTCCGTTGTACCATCCGCTGAACGTGTTTCCTGTTTTTTCCGCATCCTTCAGAGTGATTTCATCTTTAATTGTGTAGGTTGCAGGGTTTCCGCTGTTGTTTGTGCCACCGTCAAGATTGTAAGTGATTGTATATGTATGTACAGTCCATTTTGCTACAAGCGTCAATTTTTTAGTAACGGCACTTGAAAAATCATACTTTGTTTCTCCATTGTACCAGCCGCCAAAATCATAACCTGTTTTGATAGGCGCTTCGGGTTCGGTTACTTTTTTTCCTTTTTCTACTTTTATGGCATCAACATCACTTCCGCCATCAGAATCAAAAGTAACCGAATAATAAACGAGATTTTCATCTGCATTTGGATTGCACGAAACAATTCCAAACATAAGTGCAAATGCCGCCAAGAGAGCGACAACTCCATTAAGCTTTTTCATTCAACATACCTCCGTCCGAATGATTTAAAATATTTAAAGTCCGTGATGTAATGAAATGTACCTCATAACAACGCGGACCTGTTTGTGGGAAAAAATATTTTTGATTTATGTCAGCGGGCAGAATAACCGCTAGCGGAACTGCGAACTGCGAACTGCGAACTGCGAACTGCGAACTGCGAACTGCGAACTGCGAACTGCGAACTGCGAACTGCGAATTATGACACACACTTAAATTATGTGTCAAGTCTTCATGAGAAAAATCATCATTTTTTGGTGGCAGAAAAATCGCCATATAAAAATTATAACACGGGAATCTGCATTTTTGTAAAAAAAATTATTTACCGAGAATCGTAATAAAATCCATTGGTTCAATTGCTTTTACTGGAGAAAGTTTATAATCCTTTGTGTTTCTTGTAATAATATATGAAATATGACAGTGCTTTGCACAAAAAGCCTGTACTGCATCTTCAAAATCTGACATTGATGAAGAAAATGCTTTCTTCAACTGTTTCTTTTTTACTGAACAAATCCTAAATTGCGAAAAAAAATCCATCAGAGCATTCTTTTGATCGATAGAATTACTAAACGCCTTACGAGTAATGTATACAACATCTGTAATAGTTGTTGCTGAAACATAAACAGAACATTTTTGTAATGCTAGCTGAACAGAATCAAAGGACCTATTAAAAAAAGGCTGTCGGTTTTGCAGTATATCGATAATAATATTTGTATCAATAAGAACTCTCATTTAGACAGCCTTCGTTCATCTAATAATTTATCAGTATCAACATCAGAAGGAATTATGCCCACCACAGCATTAAGAGCATCAAGTTTTTTCTGTGCCCTATGTGAAAACTTTTTTTCTTTTTTTTTGGGCAGAATTTTTATGCCAAAAAGTTCTGCTTTTTTTTGATACTGCGCTGGATTTTCAAAAAAATCATTATATGGAATTGCAATCATTTTCTGCCTCCTGCTTATAATATACCACACTTTAATAAAAATGTGTAAAAAAAGCAGTCCACTTTGACATTTAGGGACTGCTTTTCGGGCGAATAAAACTTCAATACAGTTTGTGCTTATTCTTTCACCGTGAAGTACCCCGGAGAATCAGTACCACTCATTGCTGTGCTCGATACGGCAATCTTTTCAAACTTTCTCATTCTATCTACCTCCGTCCGAATGATTTAAAATATTTAAAGCCCGTACTGAAATGAAGTGTACTTCATAACAATGCAGGCTTATTTGCGAGAAAAAATATTTTGGGTTTATATCAGCGGGCAGAATAACCGCTAGCGAACTGCGAACTGCGAACTGCGAACTGCGAACTGCGAACTGCGAACTGCGAACTGCGAACTGCGAACTGCGAACTGCGAATTATGACATACACTTAAATTATGTGTCAAGTCTTCATGAGAAAAATCATCATTTTTTTGTGGCAGAAAAATCGCCATATAAAAATTATAATATGGTTTGAGGAAAAATCAACATAATATTTTTTTAGAATCATTATTTTTTGGGGTTCTGCATTAGTTGTTATGATAAAAAATAGTTTTCCCTAGGAAAATTCTATGTTATAATTATTTTCTATGGAAATCATCAAGCAGAAGCGATTGAAAAATTACCGTGACCTGGGGGGCATAAAAACTGCAGACGGCAGATTTACAAGGTCTCACATGCTCATACGCGGAACAACGCTTTTTGACCCTACAGTGCTTGGTATAAGAATCCTGAAAGACAAATATAAGCTTAAAACAATCATTGATTTAAGAACACAAAAAGAGCTGCTGGAAAAGCCGGATGTTTTAATCGAAGGCGTAGAAATTGTTCATATGCCGATTATTACAGAAGCAGTTGCAGGTATTAGTCATGAAAAAAAAGTGCGCAGCATGAAAAGCCTTGTGCTTATGCCTCGTATGGAAGATTTATATGTGAGCATGGTAACAGGAGAAAGCCTTGATAATGTTGTAAAAGTCCTGCGCTTTATTCTTACTTTACCGCTTGAAAATTATGCTGTGCTTTTTCATTGTACTGCAGGGAAAGATAGAACGGGAGTAATTGCAGCACTTTTGCTTTCTTTTCTGGGAGTTGACAGAGCAACAGTTATCAGAGACTATCTGCTTACAAACAGACATGTTCAGTTTAAGGCAAACATGGCTTATCTTGGACTTTTGCTTACAAAAGGAAATCATAAGCTGGCTCATAAAATTAAACATTATTTTATGGCAGAACCAGATTTTATAAAGGCATCGCTTAACAGTCTTGAAAAGGAGTTTGGTTCGCTGGAGGCTTTTTTTAACCAGAAGCTGGGATTTTCAGAAGAAGAAAAAAAAGAGATAAAAAATAAATTTTTGCAATAAAGAATTATAATAAAAAAAAGGAGACACAATATGGCAGTAATTACACCAAAACGCAGCGATTATATTTCGTGGGACGAATACTTTATGGGAGTTGCAAAGCTTGCAGGATTCCGTTCAAAGGATCCTAATTCTCAGGTAGGTGCCTGTATTGTAAGTGAAGATAATAAAATTCTTTCTATGGGTTATAACGGATTCCCACGCGGCTGTTCTGATGATGAATTTCCATGGGCACGCGAAGGCGACACTCTTGATACAAAATATGCTTATGTATGTCACAGTGAGCTTAACGCAATTCTAAATTATCGTGGCGGCAGTCTGGAAGGCAGCAAAATTTATGTAACGCTTTTTCCATGCAATGAATGTGCAAAGGCAATTATTCAGTCGGGAATTAAAACTGTTGTTTATGCTGATAACAAATATGATGGAACGCCTTCGGTTGAAGCTTCTAAGCGTTTGATGAATGCTGCTGGGGTTCGCTACTATCGTTATGAGCCGACTGGCCGCAAGCTTGAGATTGATGTTTAAGTGCAAGATACATCTGAGAAAGCTCTGTTCGTGCATCATGAATCTGTTTGATTAAATCTGCATTTTCTTCAAGTGCCTGTGCTTCTTCCAAAAGCTGCTGGCCTGCTCCTTCGGCAGTAAACTTTTTTTCGTTGATAAGATATTTGAGCCTGTAAATCATTTCAATCTCGCGTTGAGTATAAGTGCGTCGACCACCCATGTCTTTTTGTGGAGAAAAGCCGGGAATTACGTCTTCCCAGTAGCGCAGGACATGAGCTTTGATGCCAGTTAATTCTTCAACTTCGCCGATTGAATAAGTCATATTATTATAATTATATACTTTTGCGAAAAAAACAAGTGGAAAAAATATCAAATAAAATTTAAAAAATAAATTTGAAAGATGAAAAAATGGCTCCCAGTCGCCTTATGGATTCAAAACCGCAAGCTCGCTTGCTACACGCTGGCGTGCCTTGTAATTATATACATGGCCGCTCGCGCGGCCGCACGCCAGAGTGTTTTTTAATCCACAAGGCGCCTTCCGCCATTTTTTCATGAGTGTAATTATTGGGTTTTATTACTTTTTTACGCTTGTTCTTGGTGTTCGCAACAGTATATAATTAGAATATGAACAAGTGGAAAAACGTGATTGGTTTACTGGGTCTCTTTATATGCGCTGTTTGGTTTACAGGTTGTGCTTCTACGCCGGTGGAAGAGGTGGTGGTGGAGGATGAGTATAAGAGAGAAAAGAATGTGGAACGGGTGGCGCTGGTGATGGTTGATGAAACTGGGCAGGAGTTGACGGGGGAAGAAAACTCTGATGTTGAGGTTTTGGCAGAACCTGAAGAGACTGTTGAAGTTGTTGAGCTGACTGCGCTTACAGAAACAGCTGAGCCGATAGAACCTGTTGAACCAGTTCCAGAAGTTTTTTCAAATACAATCAATCTTGCAGAAATTACAAGCAGAATCATGCTTATAAAAAATACAAATAATAATGTTGATATAAATTATCAGGCAATTATTTCGCTTGATTCTTTTTATTGGGGACGGGAGCTTCCTAAGGCTGGGGACACTGTTACTATCATTTTTAGCGGAACCTGCAATACAGATATTCCGGCCCCGGTTTATATTTCGGTCTTGGGAAATGGTTTTGGAACACGCAGCGAAAATTGGGAGCCTCTTGTTTCAGAAAATGATGATGACCTGAACTACATTCTTTTTGCTCAGGATATAAAGGCAAGAACACCATTTACAGCAACAGCAGAATTTACTTTAAATAAAGATTGCGAAAATAATATGGCTGTTCATATTGTGTATCCTGTAAGAAAAAATACACAGGCTTCTGTCTGGATGCCGCAACGATAAGCTTTTATCTGTCTTCCCACTTCTGGCGGCTGCCTTTAAATTCAACTTGAATAGGAATATGGTCAAAGCCTAAATCTTCGCGGATTCTGTTCTTAAGATATGTAACGTATGGTTCCGGAACAACTTCTGGTCGTGTTGCAAAAATCACAAACGAAACAGGATTTGTACTTGCCTGAGTCATATAGCGGATTTTAAAATGTGCAGTTTTACTTGCTGGAGGAGGGTAGCGTTCCAGCCAGTCCTGAAGTGCATTGTTAAGAGAGGCAGTTCCAATTTTACGGTTGAGCTGTTCGTACATATCAATTGCAGTATTCAGCAAATCCTTTATGCCTTTTCCTTCAAGTGCCGAAAGCGGAAGAATAGGTGCAAAATCCATCTGGCCAAACATTATGTTTATCCATTCGCGGACAGCTTTTACTGCTTTGTTTCCCTGATCTTCGCGAAGGTCCCATTTATTCAAAACAAAAATAATTCCACGTCCACGTTCAAATGCAAGCGAACAGATTTTTTTATCCTGTTCGGCAAGGCCTTCTACTGCATCAATCAAAAGAAAAACAATGTCGCATTCATCAAGAGTTTTGATTGCGCGGTTTACAGAATAATATTCAACATCATCATGAACCTTTGCTTTTCGTCTGATTCCGGCTGTATCAAGAACACGGAAATTTTTTCCTGCATAATTGAATTCGCCTTCGACAACATCGCGGGTTGTTCCGGCGTAATCGCAGACAATTGATTTTTCGGAATGAGTAAGTCTGTTAGAAAGTGTAGATTTTCCTGTGTTAGGCTTTCCTAATATTGCAACCTTGATTGGACGGTCTGCAGAAACAACACGAACCTTGCTAAAGTCACAGCGCGAAACAATCAAATCTGTAAGGTCGCTGATTCTGTCGCCATGCTCGGCAGAAATAAAAATCAGATTTTCAAAACCGTAGCGGGCGTAGTTCCAGGCTTCGGCTTCGTTACGGCCACCTTCTGTTTTATTTACAGCGGCAATCAGCTTGTTCATGTAAGGACGCATTTTAAGAATGAACTCTTCATCTTCTCCTGTGATTTCGCCTGAATCTAAAAGAAGAATTACAACATCGGCACGGTCAATCATATCAAGCGAACGTTCAACAACGTAATCATCAAGCTCTGCTTCTTTTGTTCCAATGTCGCGTGTAAGCTTATATCCGCCTGTATCAACAAGATGTACAGGTTTATTATTCAAAAGCGCTGTTGCTTCTACAGGGTCGCGTGTAACACCGGGCTGATCGTTTGTAATAGCAATTCGTTTGCGAAGAAATCTGTTGAATAAGGTTGATTTTCCAACGTTAGGACGGCCGGCAATTACAACAAGAGGAAGGCCTTCGTATTCTGCATCTTCGGGAGCCACGTCGCCTGTTGCAGAAACTGTGCCGTCTGGGGCAACAGTAATCTCAGCATCCTTTTGTAATGGATTTATAAAATCCTGCTGCTCCTGTGGAATTTCATTTTGAGTCTGTTCTTTTGGTTTTGAAAAATCGGGTTTAATTTTCTTCTTTGCCATATATTTCCTAAATACTATTCAACCTGTTGTCAGAAATTGCTTTGAGCTCTTCGATTGTAAAACGGCTGAGCAGTTCCTTTGTGCTCGAAATCATTTTTGGACTCATACTAAGATTTCTGATTCCCATTCCTGCAAGCACCATGATACTATCGCTTCGTCCGGCCATTTCACCACAGACAGAAATTGGAATACCAGCTTCATTTGCAGCAGTAATAGTTGTCTGAATCAAACGCAGAACTGCAAGATTAAATTCATTATACAAGCCCGCAACATGCTGATTTTCCCGGTCAACTCCCAGTGTATATTGTGTAAGGTCGTTTGTACCAAGACTAAAGAAATCGCTTATTTTTGCAAGACAGTCACTTGTAAGAGCCGCCGCCGCAGTTTCAATCATAATTCCAACCGGAGTGTCAGGATTAAAATCAATTTTTTCGGCAGTAAGCTCGTCCTTAACCTGCTTAATAAGTTTAAGTGCTTCGTTTACCTGTTCAACAGTAGAAATCAACGGAAGCATAATCTGAAGGTTTCCATAAACACTTGCGCGGTAAAGAGCTCTTATCTGAGTCTTAAAAACATTTGGACATTCAAGACTAAGGCGGATTGCGCGAAGGCCCATAAGAGGGTTCTTTTCATCAAACACAGGCATGTCTACCGAATTGATAAGCTTATCACCACCGGCATCCAAAGTACGGATTGTAACAGGCTTGTCGCCCATAATTTCAAGAACCTGTTTGTACGCTTCGAACTGAGTCATTTCGCTGAAGGATCGGGCTGCTGCATTAAGAGAAGCCCCATTCTGGCTCATGTATAAAAATTCAGTTCTGAAAAGTCCAATACCGTCTGCGCCTTCTGCCTTTGCAAGCTCTGCTTCTTCAGGAGTACCGATGTTTGCATAAAGCTTGAATTCTGTTCCATCCTGAGTAACAGCCGGCTTATCAAGAAAGCGTTTAAGCTCCTGTTTGTGGCGGAATTCTTCGCGGATTTTTTCCTTATATTCATTTATTGTTGTGATATCAGGACTTACAAGAATTTCTGCGGAAGTACCATCAATAATAACAGTTTCGCCGTTGTGAACTTTCTTGTTGATATTTTCAAGTCCGGTGATTGTCGGGATTCCGTAGTTGCGGGCAAGAATTACAACGTGAGAAGAAACGCCGCCTTCGCTTAAAGCAAGACCTGCAATTTTTCGCTTAGAAAGGATGATTGTATCCGAAGAGCTTAAAGCATTTGCAAAAATTACTGCACCATCAGGAACACTGTTTATATCAAATGGATGAATATCAAGCATTTCATCAAGAACACGGCCAAAAACATCTGTAATGTCCTGTGCACGTTCCGAAAGATATTCATTACCAGACTGACGAAGTCGCTGGGCATATTCTTCTGCCTTAAAACTGAGGGAGTATTCTATATTAAAAAGCTCTTTTTCATAAAAATCGCGTGTTTCTTTAAGAAAAACCGGGTCTTCGAGCATAAGGATATATGTTTCAAAAACCTCGCGCTGGATTTTATCCTTTGGATCTGTCCGCGAAAGAGAATCAAGATAATTTGAAAGTTCAAAAATTACAGTTTGAGAAGCATATTCAAAACGCTTCCAGCCATCGTTAAGCTGATCAATTTTAATATGATGCTGCGAAATAGCTCTTTTTACCGGATCAGGAATTACAAATGCAGTCCCAATACCAATTCCATCTGCCGCGGGAATACCTAAAAATACTTCCATAGAATAAAATTATACCATAAAAAGGGAAATATGTCATTGTCGTAGATGCCGGAGGAAAGGAAAGGGCCCTCCCCAAAAAATTACATTTACTAAATATCATATAGAAATCAAACCCTTTACATGTTATAATTTTTTATAGTTTTTTCACGCAAATTTTATAATATGTAAAAAATAATTGAGTTATATTCAGTCCCGGACTGAATATAAGGAGAGACAAATGAAAAAGTTATTTGTAATTGTTGGTATCGTGTCGATTATGTGTGCAGCTGTACAGACAGCATCAGCACAGGAAAAACTGCGGTATGAAGGCTTTGCTGTCGGAGGATTCCTGACAAACCAGTATGCGCCCGGTGAATGGGGAGAACAGGTAGCATTAACTCTTGGAGCAGGGGCAGACCTTGAGTATACACTTCCCCTTGTACTGCCAGACAGCATGGCCCTGGGCTTTAGCGAACATTTAGATTATGCACACCTTTTCCCAAAAAGCGGCGGAAACCTTAAAAGGGGAGATGACATCTCACTCACATTTGGAACATGGCTCAGGATTCCCTTTCTTTTAGGCACACAAAACTTTGCCTTCCAGCCGGAAATCGGCTATTCACTTGTGCTTCATAATATCGAAGGACAGAATATTTCTTCTGCAAGCGGATGGTACCCGGATCAGGCTCTTGTTATCAGTCCGGCATTGCGCTGGGTTCCGGAAACAGAAAGCAGAAGCCTTGAAATAGAGCTTTCTCCTGTATACACCGCAATATTTGAAAGGGACAGTGTCTTAAGCCAGATAGGATTCAGACTTGGCGGAGTATGGCATTTGAACGGAGCGGTTAATTCAGGCAGTGAATCATCAGATAAAATAGAAATCAGCCTTGGAATTGACGAAAGTGTTCTGAATGACTTTACCCCTGACGGCGACGGCACAAATGATGAAGTTATAATCAGATCAGATACGAGCAGGCTAACAAAACCAGCAGAAAAATGGCAGCTGACAATCTACGACCCGGCCGGAAACGTTTTCCATAAAATCAAAGGCAGGGGCGGAATCCCGGAAGAAATAAAGTGGAACGGTTACAGTGATGACGGGGAGCTTGTGTTTTCAAATGCATCCTATAAAGCAGTGCTTACAGCGACACTTTCAAAGCAGGACAGAAAGATACTGGGTACAAGAACGGCAGAAGGCAGTGCAGACATAAATACAGGTACAATCATGATAAAGACAGAAGAAAACACCTGGAGGATTTCTGTACAGATTAAAACCCTTGTGTTTGATGCAAATGCCGCAACCTTTGATTCCCTTACCCCTGCACAAAAGCGCGAAATAGACAGGGCTCTTGACGGTGTTGTAGCCAAGGCAAAGGCAATAGAAGGCTACCGGGTTGTAGTAGAAGGCTATGCAAACAATGTTTCCGACACACAAAGGGAGCACCTGGAAGAGCTGCTTCCGCTTAGCCAGGCAAGGGCAGAGGCAATAGCCGCAATGCTTGTAGAAAAAGGACTTGAACAGAACAGAGTTACAGCCTTAGGCCGCGGCGGAGAAAATCCTATAGCGGAATGGAAGGACCAGGCGAACTGGTGGAAGAACCGCAGGATTGAGTTTGTAATTACAAAATAGGAGAGAATGAAAATGAAACGAAGAATCATATATTTTACGGCAATATTTTTTACGGCAGTGTTTTTCTTTTCCTGCAGCGACATGCTTGCAGAATTAAATGGAAAAAAGAAGACCGGCGCAACAAATGGAGAACCACTTTCCATAGAATTGACAGCCGGAAAACCTCAGAAAAATGGAGAGGGCGGCCAGAAGCTTGATGTTACTGTAGCAATTACTACAGACAGCGAAGTGAAGAAGGTTGTGTGGAAAAAGGATGGTTCCCAGGTTGCAAAAAAACTTCTTGAAGATGAAAATGCCTTTGAAGCAGGTGCAACAAATGACAACAAAAAATGGACATTTGAAATTACAGCGACAAACGAAACAGATGGAAACGGAACTTATACGGTTGCAGTATTGGATGGAGCTGGAAGAAGGGAAACAGAGCAGATTACAATTGACTTTACAAAGCCGCCAAAGCCGGACGGCACAGGAATAACGGTGGATTATCCATCTGCAACAGATGATTCATCAATAAAACTTACCTGGAGCGAACCCGACGAATCTGAAGAACCAAACTATGACCATGCGGAAATTACGCTTACATATACTCAGGATGACGGAAACGGCGGAACAAAAACAAGCGACCCTGTAAGCATAACGGTAAACAAGGGAACTAAAGAATACATATTCACAGAAACAGATCTTACAGATGACAAAAAGAAGGATTACAATTTTACAATTAAATATGTTAACACTGTAGGCAACGAAAGCGACCCGTGCAGCATGACGGTTACAAAATACACGCTGACCTATCCAACAGGAACAGGAACAGGAACAGATACAGCAACAAAGACTGTGCTTGTTAAGGAAGGTGAAAAGCTCAAAGCTGCCCAGTTGCCGGAAAAACTGCCTGACACACAGGACCATTACTTTGCCGGCTGGTACGACAACAGTGACAATACAAAAACACTCATTAAAGAAGGAAGCACGCTGACAGGTGACGTTTCGCTTGCACCAAAATGGGAATGCGCAATAAGCTACGACAAGGGCGGACACGGAACTGCTCCAACGCAAACCCGCGTTGACGAAGGCGCAAAAATTACCGTAAGCAAGCTGCCGGTACCAGAAACAACAGAAGCTGATAAGAGAGACTTCTGGGGCTTTGCAGACTGGTATTTGGACTCTTCATGTTCCGACGACAAGAAAGTGACGGATAACTATGAAGTTACAAAAAACACCACGCTTTATGCAAAGTGGGTAAAAGGCCGCGCACTGACGGAAAGTGTAAAGGAGCTTGGTATAAATGAATATATAGGAACAGCAGGGGAGGCAACAGGTGAGACAGCAGACGAGTCAACCTACAAGATTATTTATGTTGAATTCGGCGACTGGCCGCAGACAATTAAAAATGATAAAGTTAGGGTATATGAGGATACGAAGAAAGAACAGGGAATGTTCACCTACTGTCTTGGAAGCGATGGTGAATGGTATGTGGAATGTGAGGAAAATGGTTATCCTTATGGGGACTATACATATTCAGATAATGAAACAAAAGTAGGAAAAGGTAGAAAAACTAAGCAATGGTTCAAGATTGAGCCTATAAAGTGGCGCGTGCTTACAAAGGAATTTGACCATGACAATGATGAATCCACAGAAAAGCAGTGGCTTCTGCTTGCGGAAAACATCTTGACAGGTGGTGTTCCGTATTACCTAAATACAAGAAACCGAACAATTGGCGGCGACACGGTTTACGCCAACAACTACAAGTATTCCACAGTCCGCGCCTGGCTCAATGGTAAATACGAAGTGTACGACACACAGGAGAATACATACGAGAAGGAAAAGGGCTTTTTGCAAAGCGCCTTCACAAGTGCCGTGCAGTCGGCAATTCTGGATACCTCTGTAGACAACAGTCTTAGCACGACTCTGCCTGGAAACTATGACAGTCTTGATGATTTTGTTAAGGCAATGTCTTGGCACAGAGGAGAAAATAAATACGCCAGCGACAGTCGGACAAGCGACAAAATTTTCTTGTTGAGTGAGCAGGAAGTCACGACAAGCACCTACGGCTTTGATGTTTACAGCGCTTACAAAGGCGACGCAACGCATAATGAAAGTGCGCGCATCCGCGTTACCACGGATTACGCAAGGGCAACAGGTGCGTACGATTACAGCGAAAATGGAGGAGGTGAAATTGGTTACGGTGGCAGGTGGTGGCTGCGCTCTCCTTTCTGTAATTATAGTGACCGCGCGCGCTACGTCGATGATGATGGCGATGCCGACAGCAGCAACGTCGTTAGCTCTACGGATGGGGGTGTTGTGCCGGCTTTGTCAATTTCCGCACAGTAAAAATAGTCTGGCGGCAGGCAGCTTGCACATGGGGCATGCAACCCCCAATTACATTTAATAAATATTATATAGAAAACAAACCCTTTACATGTTATAATTTTTTATATGGATTTTTCACGCAAGCTGCCGATTGGCATTCAGAGTTTTGAAGATTTACGCCAGAACAAGTATCTTTATGTTGATAAGACCGAAGATATTTTTAATCTTGTTCATTCCGGTAAAGTTTATTTTCTTTCCCGCCCCCGCCGTTTTGGAAAAAGTCTTTTGATTTCTACGTTAAAAGCCTATTTTGAAGGAAAAAAGGAGCTTTTTGACGGCCTGAAAATTGTTGAACTGGAAAAGGATAATCCTGATGCGTGGAAGCCCTGCCCGGTAATGGTGTTTTCTCTTGCAAGCGGCGAGTTTACAAAGGAAGATGGATTAAGGGAAAGATTAAAAAATACACTTTTAGATTTTGAACAAAAATATGATTTGCCTTCTTTTGATGAAGATCTGCCTGTCCGTTTTGGTCATGCCTTAAAAAATGCTTTGGAAAAGACGGGGGCAAAAGTTACCGTCCTTGTTGATGAATATGATAATCCGCTTTTAAAAAATCTTGGCGGCAACAGTAATCAGGAAGAAGAAAATAAGTCTCTTTACAAAGGATTTTTTGCTGTATTAAAAGACTATGATGATTATCTAAACTTTGCTCTTTTCACCGGCGTTACCAAGTTCAGCAAGGTTAGCATTTTTAGTGATTTGAATCAGCTGAATGACATTTCGCTAGATGTAGTTACAGAGAAAATCTGCGGTATATCACAAGAAGAACTGGAAACCGTTTTTGCTCCGGAGATTGAAAAGCTTGCAGAAAAATATAAATATTCAAAAGAAGAATGTCTGGCAGAGCTGAAAAGAAAGTATGACGGCTACCATTTCAGCGAGCAAATGACTGATATGTATAATCCATTTAGTTTGTTGAATGCTTTTCAAAAAAATACTTTCGGCAACTACTGGTTTGAAAGCGGAACTCCATCCTTCCTTGTAAAAAAACTACGTGAAAGAGATTTTGACATAAAAAAGTTTTCGGATGATAACCTTTACGCGACAGCAAGTGCAATCAGCGATTACCGTCCGGACAATCCTGACATAATTCCGCTGTTTTATCAGACCGGATACCTTACAATCAAAGGTTATGATGAAAAATACGAAAGCTACTGCCTGGGCTATCCGAATGCGGAAGTAAAATACGGCTTTATCAACTGTCTTGCACCGGAATATTTGAACACCAAAAACACAAGTCCGCTTGATATCCGAAGCTTTGGTCTTGATGTAGACAACGGCCGACTGCATTGTAGAAACCGATGACTACGTTTACATTTTTGAGTTCAAGCGCGACTCTTCTGCAAAAGAAGCCCTTGCCCAGATTGAAGCCCAGAATTATGCAGTTCCGTATTCTGCGGATAAACGTAAGCTCTTTAAGATAGGCGTCAACTTCAGTACGGAAGAAAGAAATATTACAGAATGGTTAGTTAATTGATGCTAACGAAATTTGCTTTTGCCTTTTTATTTGCTCCCCAAATTGCAAGGCTTATTCCCCAGGTAATAAGCAGCATGGCAGGAATTGCAATAAAGGCATTTGTAAGCTTTCCTCCTAAAAAGCCGTACCAGTCATAAGTTTTTAGAGGTTCGCCGTTCCCAAGATGGATAATAATATTAATTGTATAAAAAACGGCGTACACCATCATTGGAATAATTCCGGAAACAGATTGCTTAAGCGTAAGTGATTTTGCGCCAGGTTCAAAAAAGATATAGTCAATAACACATAAAAGCGGAATTGTAAGGTGAAAGAAAAAGTTATTGTCTATGTAAAGAATGTACCAGTCTTTTCCAAACTGAGGAATTAAAAAGAAAGCAGTAACAAGCATTGTAAGTGCAACACCTGTAGTTGCTGCAAGTCTTAAGCTATGAAGGAAGGTGGCGGCACGTGCGCTTAATTCTTTGCCTTTTGCTTCTAATATCAAATAGATGAGGGCTGTAATTCCGGCCATCACATTTGAATCAACAGTAAAATATTTAAATGCTTCAAGATTTGCGGCAGTAAAAGCGCGGACTTCTTCCGTGCGGCTAAAAAGATTAATACCAAGAATCATACATGTCGTTGCAAAGGCCGTAAGCAAAAAAGTCACAGCATTTATGCTGATGGAAGTTTTCTTTAAAGTTGTTTCATTCATAAAACAAGTATAGCACAAATCAAACTTCCTGTGTTACAATTATTTACTCAGGAGAAAATTCATGCTTGACGACATAAAACGATTTGATATGAAAAGGCCGCCGATGAGACAGCATCTTAAATGGCTTATCTGGCTGCTTTCTATGCCGGCTGTCTGGGCGCACAAAAATCAGCTCGAAAAAATCAATATGAAAGGAATAAAGCCACCGTATCTTTTGCTTTGCAATCACAATGCATTTATGGATTTTAAGGTTGCAACAAAAGCAATCTTTCCGCATAGTGCAAATTATGTAGTTGCAATTGACGGCTTTTGGAAACGAGAATGGCTTTTGCGTTTTATAGGTTGTATCTGCAAGCGTAAGTTTACAAATGATATTACGCTTGTACGTCAGCTAAAAACAGTTGTCGACAGAGGAAATATTGCCGCAATTTATCCGGAGGCACGTTATTCTCTTTGCGGAACAACTGCAATTCTGCCGGAATCGCTTGGAAAGCTTGCAAAAATCCTTAAGGTTCCGGTTGTTACGCTTATCTGTCACGGACATCATGTTAATTCACCGTTCTGGAATCTTCCCGATCACAAAGTTATTCCAACCCAGGCAACAATGAAATGTCTTTATACAGCAGAGCAGGTTCAGACGCTCGATTATAAAGAAATCATGGCAGGAATAGAAAAAGAATTTCAATATGATGATTTTAAGTGGCAGAAGGAAAACAATATTCGTGTTACATACCCGGAACGCGCAAAAGGACTACATAAAATTCTGTACAAATGTCCGTCGTGTCTTACCGAATACAAAATGAGCTCCCAGGGGATAACCTTAAAATGTGATTGCTGCGGAAAAGAATGGGAAATGACAGAGCTTGGAGAACTGGCTGCAAAATCAGGCGAAACAGAATTTTCTCATATTCCGGACTGGTATGAATGGGAACGTGCGCAGGTCCGCAAGGAAGTAGAAGCTGGAACTTATGGAATTACCTGTCGTGCTCAGGTCGACGCGCTTCCTAATGCAGCACGTTACATTGATATTGGCATGGCAACGCTGACTCATGATATGAACGGTTTTACACTCACCGGCGAATATCAGGGCAAACCGTATGAAGTAAAGATAGATGCCGTTTCTCAGTATTCTGTTCATATTGAATATGAATACCTTGGTAAAAAAGGCGACTGCGTAGATTTAAATACAATTAATGATACGCTGTATGTTTATCCCGAAGGAAGCGATTTTTCGGTGACAAAAATGGCGCTTGCAACAGAAGAATTGTATAAATTTTATAACACTCAAAAAAATACAATTTAAATAACGTTTTTTTATATTTTTTTGAAAAGAAGTGGAGTATAATTTATAGTTGTTTGGTAAATTGACAATGTTATTGGGGTTCTTGAGTTTTTCGAAGGGCCACCAAAACAATTAATAAACAGGAGGCCAAAATGGCATGTTTTACAGTTCCTGCCGCCGAAGCAATCATTACTACGGTAGCACAGAAAATCTTAAAATCTAAAGAGAAGAATCAGACAGTAAAAATCTCTCATGAAGGCGAAGCAGAAAAAATCAGTTTTACAACAAAGTTAGGATGGCTTAACAAAATGCTTTGGGGCGGTTCAGCTCTTCTTGCTTTTGAACATGTTTGGCATGGCGAGGTTGTTCCATTCTTCCCATTCCTTACTGCAGTAAAGGACGGAAATGCCGCCGAAATGCTCCACGAAATGGCAACAACTGGAGTTACAATGGCAGTTATTGTCACGGCTGTCTGGGGACTAATGGTTCTTGTTTCGACGTTGATGGAAAAGAAAATAGACAAAACAGACGAAATTATGGCAGGAGTGGGATTAGCATGACACTTTTAACTACAGTTTTCGCAGCAATTATCAGTACTTTAATCTGGTATAAAAATAATGAACGTGCACAGCTCCATCTTGGAACTTTGTGTCTTATGTATTGGGGAGCTTCTCTTATGTGGCTTGCAGATGCAATTTTTGAATATGCAGAGCTTGGTGCCGAATCATTTGTTCCTGCTCCTCTTGATATGCTTAATGATTTTTATCTTGGACTTTCTGTTGTAGCACTGGGACTTATAATCTGGCTTGTAATTCTTTTGATTAAAGATCCAAAAGGAATTGTTAAGTCTGCTTTGACAAAAAAATAATTTGTAATGAACAGTGAAATAAAACAACTTTTGCAGGGCGTAAAAGACGGAACTATAAGCGTCGAAGATGCCCTGCTTCAAATAAAAAAACAACCATTCGAAGATATAGATTTTGCCAAGGTCGACCTTCATCGAAAAGCACGGCAGGGGGCGGCCGAGGTAATCTATGGAGCCGGAAAAACTCCGGAACAAATAATCAAAATAATTCAGACGCTTCAGAAAAACGGGCAGGAAACAATTCTTGTAACAAGACTGTCTCTGCAGGCAGCAGAAATTGTTGGTGCGCAGGTAACTCTTGATTACCGGAAAGAAGCGCGAATTGGTATTGCCGGAACAATCCCAAAGCCCGATGGAATTGGAAAAATTGTTGTTGCAACCGGGGGCACAAGCGATATTCCTGTTGCCGAAGAAGCAGCAGTTACTGCCGAAGTTCTTGGAAACGAAGTTACACGACTTTATGATGTTGGCGTTGCGGGGCTACATCGTCTGCTTAATCATCTTGATGAAATAATGGGCGCCACAGTTATAATTGCAATTGCCGGAATGGAAGGTGCCCTTGCCAGTGTGATTGGAGGCCTTGCAGATTGTCCTGTAATTGCAGTGCCTACAAGCGTTGGTTATGGCGCCGCTTTTGAAGGACTTTCGGCTCTGCTTTCTATGCTTAATTCCTGTGCTAGTGGTGTTAGTGTTGTAAATATTGATAACGGTTTTGGTGCCGGTTATCTTGCAAATATGATTAATCATAAATAACATCACGGGGAAACATAAATAATTCAACGGGGTTCCTGAGCTTGTCGAAGGGCCATTAATATTAGTGATGGAGGAAATCAATATGAACGTACTCTATTTTGATCTTGGTATGGGTGCTGCAGGCGATATGCTTACTGCCGCACTTTTTGAACTTTTAGATGACGAACAGAAAAAAGAGTTTCTTGAAAAAATAAATGTGGCCGGAATTCCAAACGTTCAGGTTGTGGCAGAAAAATCGACAAAATGCGGAATTGTCGGAACACATATAAAAGTTGTTGTTGATGGTGAAGAGGAAGGTGAGCATGAGCATGGGCATCATCATGAGCATGGGCATGAGTTTCATCATGAGGGCGGCCCTTCGACGGAGCTCAGGGACCCCAATCACGAGCACGAGCATGACCACAATCACGAACACGAGCATGACCACAATCACGAGCACGAAAGTTCGGGGTCCCTGAGCCTGTCGAAGGGCCACGGAGATGAACATCATCACAATCACGAACATCATCACCACCACTCCAGCATGGAACAAATTGAGCACATCATCGACGACCTCAAGCTTTCTGACTCTGTAAAACAAAACGCAATTCAAATATATAAATTAATTGCTGCAGCCGAAAGCAAGGCTCATGGTCGTCCTGTAACAGACATTCATTTTCACGAAGTTGGAACAATGGATGCAATTGCAGATGTAATAGGAGTCTGCCTATTGCTCGAAATGCTTGCACCGCAAAAAATCTATGCATCACCTGTTCACGTTGGTTCAGGTCATGTTCATTGTGCACACGGAATCTTACCTGTTCCGGCGCCGGCAACTGCAACAATTCTGGAAGGCATTCCAATTTATGGCGGACATATAAACGGCGAGCTTTGTACTCCGACAGGGGCTGCAATTCTTAAGCATTTTGTTACAGAGTTTGGAGAAATGCCGCTTCTTTCTATAAATAAGACAGGCTACGGCATGGGCAAAAAAGATTTTGAAGCAGCAAACTGTGTCCGCGTAATCCTTGGAGAACAAAAGGATAAGCCGGAAGAAATTGTAGAGTTTACCTGCAATCTTGATGACATAAGCGCAGAACGAATAGGTTTTGCAATTGAACAGCTTTTCGAAGCAGGTGCAGTCGAAGCTTATACAATTCCTGTAACAATGAAAAAATCACGACCTGGAGTTGTGCTTAGTGTAATGTGCCGTGAGTCAGTTAAAGAAAAAGTTCTTACAGCGCTGTTTACTCACACAACAACTCTTGGTGTACGTCAGAACATAAGTAAGCGTTACGGACTTAATCGTCATATAGAAACAATTCAAACAAAGTATGGCGAAGTACACGTAAAATGCTCGCAGGGCTATGGTGTCATCCGCAAAAAAATTGAATACGAGGATCTTGCAAAAATAGCACGTGAAACAGGCAAAAGTATTCAGGAAATAAATGATGAAATCGGAATTACAGGACAAGCTTCGGACGCTGGCAGATAAATACGAATGTCCTTCTTTTTGTGACCAGGATCCTTCTCAATTTTTGCAGCATTATAAAAGCGTTCCAGATGCCCTTGTTGCCGATACAGAAGCCGCTTCTTTTATTGCCGCAATGCTTGCCTTTGGTTCGCGTTCGCAGTTTATTCCAAAAATAAATGAGATTCTGCAAATGGCCGACAGCTTTTCGGGAACAATTTCAAAGTGGCTTGCAGGCGGACGGTTTAAAAAAGATTTTCCTCACGGCGACAAAAAGTTTTACCGCTTTTATTCGTATGATGATATGCAGATTTTTTTTGAAGAGCTTGCCGGAATCATAAAAAAATCTGGTTCGATGGGGGAGTATTTTCGGAAAGAATGGGAAGGGGCAGGGAGCACACCAACCAGTTCCGCCCCACAAACCGACTCTCTTCCTCAAATAATTTCCTCTTCTTTTCCAAAAAGCCGCATTGTCCCAAAAGGAAAAAATTCTGCCAACAAACGCATTCATATGTTCCTGCGCTGGATGGTCAGACAAAATTCTCCGGTAGATTTAGGAATCTGGAGCTGGTACCCGCAATCTGAATTATTAATTCCTCTGGATGTCCATGTAATGCAGCAGGCAATTGAGCTTGGACTTATTCCCGAAAATGCAACAGCCAGCAATAAAACTGCGCGCCTGCTTACAGAACAGATGAAACCAATTTTCCCGGGTGATCCAGGCCGTGCCGACTATGCCTTGTTCGGTTTAGGTGTTTCCGGTGCTTCAGGTGTTGCAGAAAAAATTTGACCATTTTGAATTTTCAATGCTACAATTAATCATTGCGTCGCAATATAAAGCAAATTTTTTAAAGGAGTGCTTCTATGATATTTTCTAAAAAATCAAAAATTAAAAATGTATTATTGGCAATAGTCACTCTCGCACTTACAATCAGTTTTGTTGCCTGTCAAATGGAAACTAAAGAACCAAAACCTCTTCCACGAGTTGCCGAAAATGAAAATGTAAAAATCGAAGGCCTTTCCGACGGCTACTTAATTACAATAAAAACAGAACGTCATCGCGGCGGAGAAATCATAATTGACGGATGTCCTATTGTAATGGAAATTTCTGACAATCAGACATCTTATCATTGTCCGTTTGGACAGAAAGATAAAACAACAAAATTCCGTATCTGTTGTGATTACGATATAAATGGCGATGACCATTGGGAATATAAAGAAGAAGAGCTTTCTTGCGCAGCAGACGGCGGCTATCTTTGGACAGATTTAATTGACCTTACAAAGTTTACTAAAGAGAAGATTAATCTTAAAGGTTCTTATGATGCTAACGGAATTTTTAGAGGAAGTCTAAAATTAATTCAAGTTTCGGACTTTATAAAAAATACCGACCTTATTACTGACGTAATTGTTAATTTGGATGCAATAATGGGCGCTGTAGACTGGCAGGAACCTAATCATTTTAATCCAGAAACAGAAGGCCTTTTCCGTACAGATAATTACAGCAACTGGAGTTTCTCTCTTTCTTCAAATGATGAGTTTCAACAGGAGTCACGTACAAAAGCTTTTTCAGCTCAGGGAATTGAGTTGAATAGACGATGGGAAAATTTTGAGGTTGATCCACCTGAAATTCGTTTTGAAACTCCTGAGGATTGGGATTGGTATGATCATGGTTTGCAGTATGCAATACATGCCGAGCTTCGTTTTAAAATCAAAGGTTATGATACAAATGATTGGCCTGTGTTTAAGACACGAGGTATCTGGAGTGAGCAGTATAAATATAAAGGTCTTACACCAGAGCATCTTATAGCAGTAAAAGATAGCGACGGAATCAAAATTACTTTGAGCAATTATTATGGTGATTATCCGGATGCAAATATCAGAGTAACTGATTGTCCTGTAACCTTAAGATTCCATCCGGAAGACAGAGATTATTACAGTGACCCGACTACAAAATCAAAGAAGTTTATCTTTACTGAAAAAGACAAAGAGTATCTTGTTGTTGCTGATATAAGAGTTGCAGATGGAACTGATCATGACTGGGTTCGCGAAGCTGTCTTCTGTACTGCAGGTGGAGGAAAGAAATTTGAAGATTGTATCAATCTGGATGTTGGAAAATATTATGATTCAAAAGTCAATGTGAACCCGCCAACAGTTAATAATGGAAAAACCTCTTTCAAAGTTAAGTTAGAAACTGGAATGGATTTTACTGAAGATATGATAAAAGACTCTTCGATGATTCTTGATTTTGAAATTGGTTATGATGTTGTTCTTGGAAACAGAAACTGGGAATGGGGAGAGAACATGAGATCCGATGTATTTGATTCCTGGTGGGCACGTTTCACGGACCTTATTGGATTGGCAGATGAAGACGATACAAATTTAAATGATTATGTCAAAAAAACTAAAACCATTACAAATCATGATACCCAAAGAATTCCAAACAATTTTAACTGGGATGAATTTGGTAATCGTTACACAGCACGCTTGATGATGAGGTTCCTTACAAAAGGCCAATCTTTAGGGGGAGATGGAGACGACGGCAATCCTCATCAGTATGAGCTGGAAGACGTCTGGAGTCAGCAGTACTATAATAATAATTGACAGTGAGGGCATAGTGCGGCAATCCACTATGCTCCTTGTTATTTGCAAATTCTCCGAAATGCACTTATAATAGAATAATATTGTGTATTTCGGAGTGTTTATGAAAAATAAACCAATCTTTCTTATTTTCTTATCCCTTTTATTATTTGGATTTGTTTCTTGTTCATTCAACGAACAGAAAACAGATGTTTCCTTTAAAATTCCAGCCACGCTTTGTGAAGAGATTTTTTCGCCAGATGTAACATCCGACGATATTGGTGATTCTCAGGAGCAGGAGCAAGAGCAGGAAATTTCCGAGATTCAGGAAGGTGTCCAGGAAGGAATCCAAGAAGGAGTCCAGGAAGGTGCTTCTGAACAAGAAGAAACAGATCCTCAGGAATCTGAGCAACAGGAAATAGATCCTAAGGAATCTGAACAAGAGACCCCGGAAAAAACTTATTTTGTTCAGGTTCGTCTTTTTGTAAATGATAAAGAATCTAAATCAATTACAAAGACTTACAATCACATGGATATTTCGGTAACTTTTGAAAAAATAAAAATTGGTGATTCCGTATATGCCGAAATTGCTTTTATGGTTCAGACCAAAGACGAGGAAACTGCAGATATCCTTGCAACAGGAAAAACAAATACAGCAATTGTTGAAGAAGGTACAACAGTTCTCGATGCCGAGCTTTCTGTAAAGCTTAATTCGGGCAATGAAGAAAATCCTCCGGCAAAAACTGCAGAATATACAATAAACTACTACCTCCAGAAAGCAGAAGAAAGTGAGCCGGATTATGTTCTTGAAAAAACAGAACATGAACAAGGAGAAGTTGGAACAACAACAAATGTAACAGCAGACCCAGATGCATACAAAGGCTTTAATGCAACCGAAATAACACAACAGGAAATAAAAGAAGATGATTCAACAGTAGTAAATGTTTACTACGACAGAAAGATATATAAATTAGAATACGTAGACGGTGTTGACGGTGAAACAGTTTCTGTTCCGCAAACAAAGACTTACCGCTACGGAGCAACAGCATTTATTGACTATGCTCTTGGAACCCGCGAAGGCTTTACTTTCATAGGCTGGAGCGATGGAACAAATACATATAAATCGAGCTTGCAGACAACAATTGCTATTCCAGATGCTGATGTAACGCTTACAGCAGTTTGGAATGAAATCCTCGGTCCTACTACTTACACTGCATCAAACGTAGCTCAGGCAATTGCCGGTCTGCAGAAAGATTCTTCTATTGTTGTAACAGGTCAGATTAGTAATCAGACAATAAGCGATATTAATGCTGCCCTTAAAACACTTTATGCAAAGAACACAACAGGCCAAACAGACAAGTGTATAAAAGTATCACTTGATTTGTCAGGAACAACAGGACTTACTGAACTGGAAGATGCTCAAGGTTGGGATGACGAATCAAAGAAATCCTTCTATCAGTGTTATTGTTTGAAAGAGATAGTTTTGCCAGATACCATAGAGACAATAGGTGAGAATGCTTTCTATTCCTGCAGCAATCTCGAATCAATCAATTTGCCGGAAACTATTACAAGCATTAAGAAGAGAGCATTCTCAAATACGAAACTTGAAAGTGTTGTTATACCATCAAAAGTAACTGTAATTTCAGAAGGCGTATTTAGTATTTGTACAGCTCTTGTTTCTTGCGAAATAAAGGGCCCTGTAACAAAGGTTGAAGGTGCGGCTTTCTATGGTTGTTCTGCACTTGAATCAATAGCACTTCCAGATACAATTACAACAATTGTGGGTGATGTTTTGTATAACCTTGGCGTGTTCACAAATTGTACATCATTAAAACAGGCTAACATTCCAAACCAGTTAACATATATCCCAGATGCATTATTTAATGGATGTAGTTCTTTGGAGGCTGTTGAAATTCCAGACACAGTTACAGGAATAGGAAGTTTTTCTTTCTATGGTTGTGAAACTCTTAAGCAGCTTGTACTTCCTTCCTCTGTTCAAACTATAGGTGCTTATGCATTTGCAGGCTGTGAATCATTGCAATCAATCAATATTCCGGCCGGAGTCGAAAGAATCATGAAAAGTACTTTCTCTGGCTGTGCTGCATTGCAAAGCATTAGAATTCCTGCTGCTGTTACTTTGATTGAAGATTATGCCTTCTCTGGTTGTGCTTCTATAACTACAATAACAATTCCAGACGGCATAGAGACACTTCCAGTAGGAGCATTCAAAGATTGTACAAATCTTAAGACAATTACAATTCCATCGTCTGTTACTGCTTTCTTGTGTGATGATTATGCCGGTGGAGGTGGAACCTTCCAGAATTGTTCATCTTTACAGAGCATTACAATTCCTGCCGCTGCTACATATCTTGGAAGAGATGTTTTCGCCGACTGTTCTTCGCTTACAAGTATAACAATTCCGGAAACCGTAATAGATATTAGTCATGACGCATTCTATGGTTGTTCTAACCTTACTCAGATAAACATTCCTGCTGCTGTTAGAGGAATTGGACAGGGTGCATTTTATGGTTGTACAAAGCTTCAGACAGTAACCTTCCATGAATCAGATGATGACTTAGAAATTGATGTACTGGCTTTTGCAAATTGTACAAGCCTTAAGAGTATAACTCTTCCAAAGAATATGAAGGATGGATATGAAGCATTCTATGGTTGTACAGCTCTTGAATCAGTTGTGCTTCCTGCTACCTTTACAAATATAACCTTCGAGATGTTCTGCGGTTGTACATCTCTTAAGTCTATAACAATTCCAGATACAGTTAAGACAATCGGACAGTATTCATTCAGCAACTGTTCTTCTTTGGAAACTGTATACATCAGCGAAAACAGCGTTCTTGAAAAGATATCAGAAGCTGCATTCTATAATTGTGAAAAACTTAAGACAATTTATTTCCCGGATACACTCACAGAAGTTCAAGGAGAAGCATTTACAGGTTGTACGGCACTTACACAAGTAACTATTCCTGAAAAAGCACGTTATGACAATGCTTTTGACAACACAACAACTGTTACGCTGCGTCCTATTCAAACAGAACCCGAAGAAAAATATGCAAAATACACTGTAAATCATTATCTTCAGAACCTTACCGGTAACACAATTGATGATTACACCATAGACAAGACTCAGACAGACGAAATTACCGGTCTTGTAGGAAGCGAAACTGCAGCCAAAGCAAAATCATTTACAGGTTTTGAACCGCTCAGTTTTAATCAGATAGAAATAAGTGAAACAGAAACAAACGAAGTAAAGATTTACTACAACAGAAAGCTTTACAAAGTAACTTATGCAGACGGACTTTCTGATGAAGAAATAACTGTTCCGGAAGAAAAATCTTACCGCTACGGCACATCAGTAACTGTAGATTTTGAAAACATTGGTACCCGCGAAGGCTGGAATTTTAACGGCTGGACCGCTGATGGAATAACTTACAAAAAAGGCGTAAATGAAACCTTTACATTGACTGATGAAAATGTACTTCTTACGGCAAGCTGGGAAGAGGTAATACCGGAAACTGGACAAACGGATATTACTATTGATATTTCAATTCCTGATTCAACAGATATAGAGGTAACAGTATCTGGCACCGGAATTAATGTAACAAACAACGGTATTATAATTAACGGAAGCACAGGCACAGAGATTACTTTCCTGGCACAAACCGGTTACTCGGAATATATATGGAAAATAAACGGAACTACAGCAACAGCAAGTAGTAATACTTTGACCTTGTCTACTGCAAGTCTAAATGGTGTTAATGATATTACGCTTATGGCTAAAAAGACTGTTGAAGGAAAAACAATCTATCATTCTTATTCAACTCAAATTATTAAGGAGTAACTCTAAATGAAAAGACAATTTTTACGAAACAAAAATATTTATTCAGTAATCCTTTCTCTGGCTATGCTTTTTAGTGTTATTTCTTGTGGGAATATGAATGGAACTTTGTCTGGAAAGGACAATCCTTCAAAAACCGAAAAAACCTATCTTTGCATAAGGGTAAACAGCGTGCAGCTTGGACAAAAATCACTGCGCAGTATTAATCCAGATATAAGCGAAGAGACTCAGGATTATGCAAATAAGCTCACCGATTTTGTTCTTACCGGTAAATTTGGTGATGAGCAGACTGTTCAAACCCTGCTTGAAGCCGCAGATGTTTCAGAATTGCCGGAAGACGGAATAGAAATTCTTGCGGGCAACTGGGCATTTACTCTTAATGCAAAACTCAATGGAATTAATTTTTCATGTACAAAAACAGTTGAAATTATTGCCGGCCAACAAAATACAGTAGTTTTTAAGCTTTCTGCAACTGAACATTTTGGTGGTTTTAATGTTACTTTTAATCTTGATGGCAGCGATGTTACAAAAGTAATCGGTGAACTATATGCACCAGACGACACAACAGCAATAGATGAATACTCCTTTGAAATTGACCCGGAAGAAGAAGACAAAGCCGTTGTGATTAAACGAGATATAACAAACGCAGAAAAGCGTTTGGCATCCGGTTCATATCGTCTTAATCTGGAATTTTTTGGTGGTTCGGAAGGAAACATTCCTGTTAATAACTGGGAAAACTATATTGCCGTAGTAGACGGTATTATGACAACTGCAACAATTGCACTCAACTATAACGAAATCTTTACAATCACTTATGAAGGTTTAACAAATACAGATGTTCTTCAGAAAAATATTCCTGTAACAGAATATTCAGTACGCAGCAGTTTTGAACTTCCTGAATATAAGCGTTATGGAAAAAATTTCCTTGGTTGGTTCGAAACAGATTCTGCTGGAACTCTTGCCGATACACCAACTACAGAAATCAGGGCAGGTACTACAGGCAACAAAGTATTTACAGCCTGCTTTGAAAGTCCTGAACTTTATGTAACCGCAACAGGTAATGACACAACAGGCGACGGTTCACAAGCAAATCCATTAAAGACAATTGATGGCGCTTGTGCAGCAATCGAAGAAACTGGGGAAGAAGGTTTTGACTGGACAATTTATGTTACAGGCGAAATTACAGGTATTCCTCTTGGAACTTCGGGTAACGCCGCAATTTACGGTCCAAGTGTAATTCCAGAAACAATTACAAGCGAAAACGCAAAGTCAATTTTGATTACAGGAACTACTGACCTTGACGAAGACGGTATCCCTGCCGACTCAATCAACAGAGGTGGTTCAAGAACTTCCGGCGGCCCGGATGGAAATGGAACTGTTCTTACAATAAAAACTGCTGTTCCGGTTACAATCACAAATCTTAAGATTACCGGTGGTGATGAATGGGGACAGAATGCCGGCGGTATGACAATTGCCCAGGGAGCAACAGTAAGCCTTGGTGATGGCGCCCTTGTAACAAGAAATAAAAATACAAGCAATGGACGTGGTGGTGGTATTCACAACGAAGGAACACTTTATGTTTACGGTTCTGCTGTAATTGGAGATAAAACAAACGGTGGCAAAGAAAATCAAAGCGCCTATGCTTATGCAAAAGATTCTTCTTCTCCAACCGATTTTAATAACAATTTAATGTCAAATTATGCATCTTCGGGTGGTGGTATTTTCAACGGAAAATATGCCGACAGTTCGGTTCATGCAAAACTTTATTTAGGATATAAACCAGATTCAAACGGAACTCCTGTAAAACAAACTCTTACAGGTGGTTTGTATTACAATAGCGGAAGTTCTGGTGCGGCTCTTTATAATGCTGCAGGAAGCGTTGTAGAATTTGACAGCGGTAATTTTTCATGGAATGGAACTACAGGAAGTGGTGCAGCTATTTATAATGATACAAATGCCGAATTTACAATGTCTGGCGGAAGTATTATAAACAATGGTGCTGTTGATTATGGTGGAGCTATTGGTGGCGGTGTTTACAATAGCGGTAAATTCACAATGTCCAGTGGAACAATCAACAAGTGTAAGGCCGAAGATAACTATCAGGGAAGCCAAACAGCCCTTGGTGGGGCCGTTTATAATACGGGAACCTTCTTTATGAGTGGAGAAGCTGTAATTGGTGACAAAGATGCAACAGAGCTTCCAACAAGTTCAAGCTGGGGAAATAAAGCTCAGGCAGGTGCCGCAATTTATAACTCCGGAAGAGTTTATCTTGGTTACAGCGGTTTTGCCAGTGACGGAACAACGCTTGTAAAAGCAGAACTTAAAGGTGGAATTTATTACAACTACAGCTGTAATGCCTCGGGAACAAACGCAAGCTATGAAAAGGGTGGTGGAGTTTTCTACAATTCCGGAACAATAAAAATGGATTCAGGAACAATTGCGTATAATGTAACAGAATCCCGTGGTGGTGTTGTTTATTCAACAAGTACAACAAATTGTCTTGAATTTACAGGCGGAACAATCAAAAATAACAAGGCAGCCGATAAAGGAAGTGCTTTTTATATTAATAGCAGTAATTCCTTTACTCTTGATATTGCCGGTAGTCTTGTAATTCCTGCCGAAACAGATACACACGAAAATCATGATATTTATCTTGCCTGTTCAGACACTTATTACACAAAAGTAAACATTTTAAGCAAGCTTGCAGATGATTTTACAATTAAGCTTACTCCTGCAACCTACGCCCCGACTATGGTACTGCTTAAACTTAATTCAACTGATGTTAATACTTCTTTGGAAGCAGAATCCCCTAAGATTCTTATTGCCGATCAGGTAAATGAGACCTTAGGAACAACAACTCAGTGGTACATCGCAGATGATGGAAAACTTACTAGCCGGGAACCTCTTGGAACAATAACTATATCAATCGAGCAGGAAACCTTTAGCGACATAAGTGTTACTTCGCGTTATTACAATGAAACACAATATGCAAGTTATACTCCTGGTTCTAAAACCGGTGGAACAACTCTTTATGCTTCAAATACAATGGAAGCAGGAAAAAAATTCGTCTTCACAGCTCCAGAAGCTCCTGCAGATCATACTTATACTTATGAATGGTATCTGGACGGACAAAGCAAATCTCCGTTAGCAGTACCAAACGGTGAAGGAACAGATACTTACAATCACGTTCTTGTTCTTGATTCTACAGATTGGATACCTGGCACTTACGACTTATTGCTTATAATAAAAGACTCGTATACAGAAGATTCCGAAACCAAAACGGACTATTATTCATACGAAATGCATATAAAAGTAAGGGCTGCACAGCAGTAAAAGGAGATGGTAATTATGAAAACAAGAAAATCAATATTTATTATAACAGCAGCTTTATTATTTACACTTTTTTCCTGCTCAAATGGTTTCCAGGAATCAAACAGGCAGAAAACAACTAAAAGTCCCGACGGAAAAACTTATATTAAGTTAGGCGATATAGATATTGTCTCGGAGCTTGGCCGAAATATAAATCCTGCTACGGGAGACTATAATGTAGAAAATCTTACAGACATAGTCCTTAAAGGATATCCGGGAACTCACACAGCTGATGAAATTGAGTTTAACGAACCCGCAACTTATGCTCAGATAAAAGATGTTCTTATTCCTCTTGATTCAAATGGAGTCTGGCATTTTACACTTACCGCAAAAAAGAATGATGTTTCTTTTTCCGGCACCAAAACCATGACCATACAGATGGGTTCTATAAATACACTTAGCATGACTCTTAAACCGCAGGTAACTTACGGTGGTATGAACATAAAAATGAGCTTTACAATACCGGGAGTAAAACAAGATTACAAAGTTGTTGCAAAGCTTTTTTATGCTGCCGATGCTCGTGTTGCTAATGCTACACCAATAAATACAAAAGAATTTACTGCTGATGATTTTGTTGCTGCTTCAAATGCCTCTACAAATAAAACCTTCTCTGTAAATTATTCACGCAGCGTTGCAGATGAAAATGAAAGACTGCAAAATGGAACTTATTGGCTTGTATTCGAATTCTATGATTTAAATATTACAGAAGCCTTAAACACAAGCGAAAACTTTGTAGGTATTGCAAAAGGTATTACAACAACAGGCTCTCTTTCGCTTGATTTGAACGAATCTTATAAGATTAATTATCACTATATTATAAACGGTGAGCAAGACGATAACTTTGTTGCAACTCCGGCAGGAGGCTCTGTTCTTACTAACCGCTATTCAAGAAAAACTCCGACTATTACAATTCCGGCTGTAGAAAACGACAATTACCTGTTTATGGGCTGGTATGCCGATGCTGATATGACAACTTCTGCTTCAACAGTTGCTCAAGGTTCATTAGGTACACAGGATTTCTACGGCGTATTTATTAATACAATTACAGTAAGCCCGGAAGGCTCGTCATCAGCGAATGTAATAAAAGGCGAAGCTTTGGATTCTATTCAGCACGCTGCAGACAAAATTAATGAGCTTGAAACTAATAGAACTGAAAATACTCCATGGATAATTGAAGTTGATGGAACTCTTAATGCTTCGCAGACATTTAAACCTGCAGAGGCTATAAATAAGCAGGATGTTGTTCTTAAGGGAAAGAATGGCATTGGCGATGATGGCAAGCCTCAAGATAAGATTGTTGGTACGGCTGGAAGCTACGTTCTTGATGTAGAGTCAACTTCAAACTCTCTTGAAATTCAGGATTTGATGATTACAGGTGGTAGTATTACAGGTAACAATGGCTCTGGTCTTTATGTAAGAGACGATTCTACAGTTACTATATCTGACGGAACTCTTATTACAGGAAATACTACGGACAGATATGGTCCTGGTGTATATCTTGGAGAAAACGCTTACTTGTATCTCCAGGGCGGTATTATAGAAAACAATGTTTCTTCAAATCAGAATTATGCATATGGTACCGGCATATATGCATCAGATGACTCCAAAGTTTATGTATCTGGTGCACCTGTTGTTGATGATCTTTACCCAGAAACTTATTCTCAAACAATAAATCTTTATGGTGTTTTGTGGGATGGTGCTTCTATAACGATTACCCCACAAGATCCTTATTATGGATACTATAATAATAGTGGAGACCAATTTGTTTATGAAGAATCCGATAGTGTCAAAATAGAAGATAATTATGAATATTTCCATATTAAACCAAATCCTAATGCTACAAATGACCCGGATTGGGTAATAGATGATGGGGGCCGCCTGAACTATTATTGTACTATAACCTATACTGGCGATGGCACAGGTTCTATTTCTTCTGATTCTGTTCTTTGTGGTTCAAATATACCGGATGTTACCGACCAATTAGTTGAACAGGAAGGAAAAGTGTTTGCCGGCTGGTGGTATGAACACTACGATTATAATTCAGGTACAACAGTTCGCGAACAGTTCATTTTTGAAGACCCAGACCCATACGATGACGATGACACTTTCTATTCTTATGAGAGTGTTTATGAAAACATAACTCTCGAAGCCGTTTGGTATACACCTATTCAGGATATTTATGTAAATGCAGATACAAGTATTGGTAATGATAACGCCGCAGGAACTGCTTCTGCACCTCTTGCAACAATTCAAGGTGCTATTAATAGAATTGCGGTTTTCAATGATGAAGCAAGAGATTACACAATTACAGTATCCGGATTGACAGAAGAGCATTCCGTTCAAATTGGCAATAACTTACCTATAAGCTCACTCCTTTTACAGGGTGCAACGGCAGATGACGGTATTAATTCTACAACTATGTCTAATACTACTCCTGTTTTAGATATTTCGACGGCTGTAACAATTAAAAATATGAAAATAGCAGTTTCTTCTGCACAAGATTATATGGATGGTGTTGCAATAAAGATTAATGAAGGTGCAACTGTAACTCTTGATGACGGTGCAAATCTTGTTGGAAGTGGTAGCAGTATAAATCCAAAGGGAGCTGTTTCTGTAGAAGATGGCGGTACACTCGTAATGAAGAGTGGTTCGACAATTCAAGGTTTTGATATGATGATTAGTGCCGTTTATGTAAAGCAGGGTGGTATCTTTACAATGGACGGCGGAACCATTAAAAACAATTCCGCTCAAGGAAGTTCAATATTGGTAGAAGGAAACTTCACTATGAATGGTGGTGAAATTTCTGGAAACACACAAGTTGGTTTCACAAATAGTCTGGTACCTGGTAGTAATCAGTGGTATAACGGTGCCGGTGTTTGTGTTTACGCAGGTACCTTTAAAATGACAGGCGGAAAAATTATCAATAATAAATCTTGCGTATATAATAATTCTACAAGTACACCTACTTTTGGTGGTGGTGTTTATGTAAAAGCAGGCGCATCGTTTATAATGGAAGATGGAGAGATTTCCGGAAATACTGTAGTAGAACAAGATCCAACCGGCCGTGAAAATACCAACACGTCTTCTAAAGCAAATGGTGGAGGTGTATGTATTCAGGCATCTGGATCATCTATCGCTTCCTTTACAATGACTGGTGGTAAAATCAGTGGAAACCATGCAGATACTTTAGGTAATGCTATTGGTTTCCATGAAAAAGATATCGATTCAGAAAATATTTCCGGTGTAATCACTATTGGTGGTTCAGCGCTTATTACTTCTGACAACGACATTTATTTACCAGATTATGTAACAATCGAAATAACTGATGAGCTTACAAGAGTTGATACACAAGATTCTGCAAATCTGGAAATTTATGAATCTACTCCGATAGTTACACCTCAAAATGTAGGAAGAACAACTCCTATGCTTGCATTAGCCGAAGATGCAGATGCAAGTCTTGTATCTGAGTTTACTAAGTTTGCAACAACTCCTGTTTCGGCTACTGATGGTGGTGCTAAGCATATTTATTTCTTCGACACTATAGGAAAACCATCTGCGACAATTCCTACAATTTCTTATTTTGGAATAGATGGAGGAACTACTCTTGGAGGACAAAGTTTAATAACAACCTTTGCAAATCTGGAAGATGATATAACTCTTCCTGCTCTTAAAAAGGCTGGTAAGATATTCATGGGCTGGTATACAGAGGAAAGCGGCGGAACTGTTGTTACAGCAATTCCAAAATCTCCTGCTCAAGATGTATCTGTTTACGCACAATGGCAGAATGCAGGCTCTTCTCCTGTTCTCTATGTAAATCCTTCTTCAACCGTAAACTATGGTGGAATACAGTCTTGTGCCTTTAAGACCTTAGAACAGGCATTCGAAATTGTTAGAGGAAGTACAGTTTATGCCAGCGACTGGACAATTAAGCTTGATGGAGTGTTAACTGGGGCAACCGTTATTGATTCAACTTTGTTACCAGATAGTGTATATTTGACATCTGTTACAATCGAAGGTGCAAATACTCCTGCTGTTGCCGGCAACCCGCAAGATGGATTTGACGGCGGCTTTACAGATGCAACAGATACGGCTGTTCTTTCTATTACAACTCCAACATCAAAATCTATAATTCTTAAGAATATCAAGATTACCGGCGGAAATAATACTAAAACAAGTGGTCATGGAAATGGTGGAGGTCTTTATGTAGGTAAAGATCCGGAAGATGAGCCTGCAAAAGTAACGCTTGATGGTGATACAGTCATTGCCGGAAACTACGCCGAAAACGGTGCCGGTGTTTATACTGATGGTACTCTCTGGATTTCTGATGCAACAATTACAGGAAATAGAGCAACGCTCGATGGTGGTGGTGTATATAATAACTGGTTGGTATATATGTACAACAATGCAGTTATCGGAAACAAAAATGCAACTACAGTTGCTACATACTCAAACGGAAACACAACTTATGCAAATTACGCCGGACGAAATGGTGGTGGTATTTATAACTATAGTTCTTTGTACATGGGTTCATCAGAATTGTTTGGATCATACCAGCACGAATATCCTGATTCATCACAAAGCTTCACAGGTGGTATTTACTACAACTATGCAGAATCACAAGGCGGTGGTATCTTCATAAGCGGAAGTTCAAATGTTGCTATGTATAATGGTAATACTACTATTGGTACTATGGCTTATAACGCTGTTGGCTCAAATGGACAAGGTGGTGCAATCTATCAAAATGGAAATCTTTCAATTGGTGGTGGAACCTGGATTCCTGCCGGTGATAATGGAAAGCATGATATTTATTTAAGTGAATATGGTGCCGGCCATTATCTTAATATAATTTCAAAAGGTGCAGATCAAGATTCTGATTGTTCTGTCCTTACTCATAATGGAATTGTTGCACAGCTTACCCCTATAAGATCCGGTGATTCATACAATGTAAGCAAAACAATAATTACAGGTGGTTATACATCTTCAATGACAACAAAGAAATTTGCTATAACACCTCTTACGGTTGATGGAGTTACAACTTATTGGGATCTTAAATATCAAAGTTCAATGGTAAAACTATATCAGACTGGTGCCGGTTCCGTTCAGGCTGGCTTTGGCATTGATTCTTCCGATGTAACTGTAAATGTAACTTCTGGTGATTCGGCTGTTTCTGATGAAGGAGTAATAGCAGGTGGCGGTACAATCACCTTTACTGCAAGTACACCACAATCGGGTGGAACGTATAAGTGGTACATAGACGGTACAGAAGAAGCTACAACAAATGTTCTGGAAGTTAATACTTCAAGCTGGGCTTCCGGTATTTATAATATTTCTCTTGAAGCAACAGATTCAAGCGGAAAGGCTTATTCTTACTTTGCACAGATAAAAATAAACTAAGGAGCGGGTGAAAAATGAAACATACAAATATGATAAAGAAATTAGTAAAATCAACTGTTTTATTGGGAACAGTATTCGCATTCCTGGGACTTGCTTCTTGTAATAACGAATTAAGTTTATCAAAACCAAAATCTGGTAAAAAGGCAAAAACTTATCTGGTTATAAGCGATGTTTCTTGCCGTGCAATTACAACATTGACCCCGGATGAAGAGGCAAACAAACTTTTACTCACTAATGTCGAATTAAAAGGTTCAACAACAGAAACAGGCACTAAAATAACCCTTGCAGGCGGAAGTGGTAAATCGCTTGCAGACATTGCAAATAAGCCTGTTCTTATTGATCCGGGCACCTGGTATCTTACCCTTTATGCCGATTTGAACGGAGTAACTTTTAGCGCAAATAAAAACCTGACAATTACTGCAGGTTCAACAGCCAATATAGTATTTACACTTGCAACTTCAGATACATCAGCAAACGGCATCAACATTACAGTAAGCTTTAACGACAAGGATGCTCCAGATTCCGAAGTCACAAAAGTAGTTGCAACGCTCAAGTCAGAAGACAAAGCTACAACCCATGCAACAGACGCAATTACAACCTTCGAAGCAGCCGGCACCGGAACCCGAAAAGTAACTTACAACAAAACTTCTTTAGACGGCGGCGCAACCCGAATCCCAGCCGGAACTTATTACCTTGAGCTGGAATTCTTTGCCGGCGATGCAACAAATGGTTATGTAAGTATTAATTCACCAATTCCTGCTTTTGTGGGGGTTGTAGATGGTATGTGCACAACCGCAGAATGGAATATTGCTTTGAATGATGTATACAGTATTACCTACAATACCAATGGAGGCACCTTCCAAGGTTTTGCTCCATTAAAGTTTACAAGTAAATATGCGGTAACACTACCTCAAATGTCAAAGCCGGGTTATTATTTTGCCGGCTGGTATACCGATTCATTATTAGAGGATGGCCCGGTAACTTCTATTCCTCAAAACACAAAGCAAAGTAAAGAATTCTATGCAAAATTTACACAAATCAATTTAGGCGATGTTTTGCTTAATGATGGTTCTTATGTGTCTTATAGTACAATAACCGAAGAACAGGTAAACAATGCTGTAGGTGTCGTTTATGGTTTTGACCAGGACAATGAGGTTATGGGTGTTGTAGGATTAAAAAATACTAACGGTGGTTCCTGGGCTACATATAACACAACAGGATATTCGACTAAGTTTGAATCTATAATTTGTACACCTGTGCCTGATAATTCTAATGCATCTACAGCAACCTTTACAGGTGATACAGATGGCAGCGATAACTGGGCTTATATTTGTGCTATTGATACGGAAGGTACAACAGATGCCCAAACAAATTATCCTGCCTTTGATTCTGTAAATGAATATGCAACAACAGTAGGTTTAACAGGATCTTATGCATCCGGCTGGTACATTCCAAGTATCGCAGAATTATGTACTATCTATAATAATAATGAAGTTATTAATAATGCTTTGGCTGCAATCAAAGCTGTTAAAAACGATGCAGCAGCAACCATCACATCATATTACTTATGGTCATCATCACAAGTAAATGGTTCTGTTGGAAATGGTGCATGGTATATAAATTTTGGTAGTGGTGATATTTTCAGTAGTAATAAGGATTGGGATTCCCCTTCTGTTGTTTGTGTTCGTTCAGTAAAACCGGCACCAGATTACGGTGTTATTTTTCATACAAGTGGAGGTTCTGCTGTTGCAACTCAAAAAGTAGCAAGCGGTCAAAAGGCCGTTGAACCAACAGGCAGCGACATTCCAACAAAAGACGGTTACACTTTTGCCGGCTGGTACACTTCAACAGACGGCGGAACAACACTATCAGATACAACCTTTGATTTTGATACACCAATAACAGAGCATACAGTTTTATTTGCAAAGTGGAATATAAAAGCAGGTGCTCTTTTGCTCAAAGACGGTACTTATGTTTTGTATAGCGACAGTCCTTCATTCACTTCGGAACAAGTACAGAATGCAGTTGGTATAGTTTACGATGTAGATCAGACAACTGGTGAGCCAAGAGGTGTAATGGGACTTAAGAATGCTAAGAAAGTCTGGGCACCTGCGAATACAACCGGAAATGAAACAGTATTTGAAGATATTGTGGTTAGAACAAGTCTATCTATGCCTGATGAAGGAATACCATATTTTGTATATGACTGGTCACACTTTGGCGTAACAGAACCAAAGTACGCAAGAGGTGATTTGGATGGAAGCGATAACTGGGCATATGTATGTTCTACAGACCCTATAGGAGCCGCAGATGCTGCAACTAATTATCCTGCATTTGATTATGCAAATAATTATGGAACTGCAACAGCTACTAACTTAACGGGCACAGATTATGAAAATGGCTGGTATATGCCAAGTATTGTAGAGTTATGGTATGTATTCAATAATAAAGCTATTCTAAATAATGTTATTTCTGCTTTGAATACTGCCCAAGCTGATTCAGCCGATGTTATTCCAGATGCATATGGAGATAATTTTATGTCTTCTTCGCAAAATTCTCAAGCTATTTACGTTTACCATATTAATTTCGGTGCAGATACTGGTGGTGATTTTATTGGAGGATTTAAAGATGATGATAACGCTCTAATTTGTTGTGTTCGCAAAATAAAAGCTTTGCCAGATTATGCCGTTGTTTTCAATACAAATGGTGTATCACAAGTAACAACTCAAATTGTTCCAAGTGGACAAAAAGCAACAGAACCAACAGTTTCAGATTATGGTAATCGTACTTTTGAAGGTTGGTATACCGACAGTTTATTTACTACTGAATTTGATTTTAATACTCCAATAACATCTCATACAGTACTTTATGCAAAGTGGAATAATTCTGTAGGAGACCTCCTGTTAAAAAACGGAACTATTGTTCCTTATAATGCAAATTCTCCATTTACAACTAAACAGATTCAAGATGCAGTAGGTATTGTAGTAGAGTTTGATAATACTGGTTCTCCAAAAACTGTTTTGGGTCTTAAGAATATAGATAAAAATTCAACAGGTTTGGCGTGGGCAACAGATAATACTACAGGTTATAATACAAAATTTAATGATATAATCAGTACTGTAGATCCGGATTTCTCGTCTACCTCTACCTCTACAATTGTAGATATACAGTCTGTTTCCGGAGATTCAGATGGTAGCGATAACTGGAGAGCAATTAGTACTACAGATTCTACAGGTGTCGCCGAAGCTGCTACGAATTATCCTGCCTTTAATTATGCAAATAATTATGGTTCTACATATCTGGCAGGTACTTCTTATGATTTGCTTTGGTATATTCCAAGTTTTGCAGAACTCTGTAATCTTTACAGAAATTATTCAAGAATTTCTGAAGTTATTTCTGCAATTAATTCAGTTACGAATGGTGCTGCAGATGCCCTTACTGCCGGGCAGTATTGGTCTTCTTCTCAGGCAGAAGAGGGTAGTTCAACAATGTATGCTTTGTCTGCAAATGTTGTTTCTGGAAGTGTAAAGAAGTCAGACAAATCTTCACAAAATCAAGTGTGTTGTTTACGATCTGTTATTCCAAATTATACAGTAACCTTTAATACAAATGGTGGCTCGCCAATTGCATCACAGGCACTTCTTTCTGGACAACTTGCTACTCAACCATCAACTGACCCAACATTAATTGGTGACACTTTTGACGGTTGGTACACAGTTCAAAATCCTGGACCTTCAGATTCGGAATTCAATTTTGCAACACCAATTACTTCTAATATAACACTTTATGCAAAATGGCAGAATTTTGTTTATGTACCAGGAAGACATATAAACTCTGCTGTTGGTAATTCAACTGTTTTGTATGGAAACAGAAAATACATCATTATAGATGATATGTTGGTTTGTGATCACGAAGTTACACAAGCTGAATATGAACAATATTGTACATATAATAGTACTTCTCCAAGCTCTCAATACGGTGATGGTGATAATTTCCCTGTTTATTACGTAACTTGGTATGATGCAATAATATACTGCAACCTTAGAAGTAAGGCTGAAAATCTGCAACCTGTATATTATCTTGCAGATGAGAGGGGTTGGGAAGTTGAAAATGGAAGAGAGGTTTCTACCTGGGCTAGTAATCCTGCCATGAAAATTTCTATGGATGGTAACGGATTCTACTATAGTACTAATACCAGTAGTAATTCGCTGCTTGATTACAGCGAATCAGATGAATCTAACAACGATCCAGATGGTGGTATATTATTTGATTACGAGGCCAACGGTTATCGTCTTCCGACCGAAGCTGAATGGGAATACATAGCCAGAGGTGGTTCTAGACTTTCAGCAGAAAAATACAGTGGAACAGATGACACAGATGAGCTTACTGATTATGCCTGGTATTCTGGTAATAATACCACTAACAAAACTCACGAAGTAAAAGGAAAAAATCCAAACAGTTTGGGTATTTATGACATGAGTGGTAACGTAATTGAATGGTGTTGGGACTGGTATGCTGATACTTTGGTTTCTGGCACTCCAGACGAAGGACCTGAATCAGGTACTAATCGTGTTCGACGAGGTGGTGCTTACAATAATCCTGCAGAAAACTGTCAGGTAGACACCAGAAATAGTAGTACACCAGAAACCAAGAATTACCAGATTGGTTTCCGTGTTGTTCGTACTGTTGTGGATGAAGATTAATTTAGTATCAATTTAATTTGTATACCCGTGAAAAAGTTATTTTTTGTTTTCACGGGTATTTTTTTGTTTTTTTAATTTCCACAAGAAGCCATGTAGATTGCTTCGTTTTTTTATGCCTTTTCAGCGATTTGTTTCTGGAGTTCAAGAACTTTTTCGAGTGGCAGTTTTACGCATCTGGCAATAGTTTCTGGAGGAGTTTTTTCTTTGAGAAGTTCAATAGCAACTTCGATAGCTTTCTGCTGCGTACCTTCTGCAAAACCTTCTTCTTTTGCTTCTTCCTGTTTTACGGCAATATCAGTTTCGTAATCGTATTCATCTAAAAACATGTTTATTACCTCCGTACTTTTTCGTGTAAGGTAATCTGTAAGAATGTTCTTGGTTATGCATTCCCGGATTACTTTTTCTAAAGCCACCTGAGCATCTTCATTTGTGCAGTTTTCTGGGAGGGTGGCTTTTTCTTTAAGCATCATCCCTATGAATTCACAATACTCCTTAAGGATAACACAGTTTTTTACAATCGGCAATGTTAAACCTTCTTCACCGCCAATGTCTACAACATTTACCTTTAGTTCACACAAGGGCTCTTTTTGTGGAACGCAGAAAGCATCAGAAAGTTTTAGTTCACTTTCATTCATTGGTTTTCTCTTGCCATTATAGAATACATAGAATTCTGGACTTGGAATTTTATACAGAACGTTTTTGTATCTTGCTCTTGCAGGAACAATACCATACAGAATGTGTACAAAGTATTCCAGAAATCGTAACGGCATATTTCTGTTGACCGTACTTTGATGCTCAATAAACACAATAAGCTTGCCGTTAATTTCCATGCTAACATCGTTATTGAACGTATTGACCAGACTTTGAGAAATAGTTTTCCGTTCAATCTTTGTTTCATCATACTTTAGATTTGTTCCATGAATTGCATTATAAAGAGCAAGAAAGTTTTTCTTACCCACCAGTTCATCATCACCGAACAAATCGGCGAAAACACTTGATTTAATCTCTCGATTATTTTGCATATTTTCCCTCATAATATATTTTTGTACATAATTTCCTTCGCCACACGATTTTGAAGGGAATTATTTTCTTACATTATATATATAGAGAAAAAACAGGATTTCTTACAAAAATTCGATAAAAAAAATGAAGTATTTTATAAAAATCTTAGATTGCTTTTTCGCGATTGATGCTATTTTTTCAACGCCTTCATTTCCAGGAAGTTGACAACTTCTTCGGCCCAGGGGTATTGGCTCATGAATTCGCCGGCGAAGCTTTTTATGGCTTTGGGGTCGTTGTCGAGGAAGTCGTAGTAGTCGCATTTTATGACTTCGGGATTGATTCGGAAGTTGTTGTATTCGGCAATGAAAAAGCTTTGGATTTCGAGTTCTTTAAGGGTGCGTTTTATATCTACGATAAGATTACGAAGGCTGTTGCCGTAGCGGGCAGAGTCGGCATGGTCGCCCCACAGAACAGTGATGAGTTCTTTTGTTTTTACGGAACTGCCTTTTTTATAAACAAGATAACCTAAAAGCTCCAGGGACTTTGTTCGCGAAAATTTTACAACCTGGCCTTCGTTGATAAGCGTAAAGTTGCCGAAGGTTTTTGCTTCAAGGGTACGCTTTTGTTTTCTAAGAAGGCTAAGGTGCTTTTTTTCGTAATGTCTTTTGTAGAGTGCTATACTGAACATGATGACTGTAACTACAAAAGCATCTATTGTAGACAGTAATCCAAAGGTCGTGTAAACCCCCGGAACAAGAATTAACAATGTAGGAATTAGCTCAAGTAAAAAAATAATCGGTGAGCTGGAAAAAATAATAAGAAACAAAAAGCCTGCAAGATAATATGTGATGAAGCCGTTGTGCGGCGAATCCATAAAATAAAAATTGAATACACTGGCACTTAATCCGACAAAAAGCAGCAGATATATAGGGATTGTTTTTCTGATATAATCTGAGTTTTTTGAATGTCTTGAATAAAGAAAAATAAAAATATTAAGTGGTGTATAGATGCTAAGATAGATAATGTAATGAAGCTGGTCTCTTAAATGTGAAAAAGAAAGAATGAAAACAAGAATGAAATCGATTATATCAGAAAGTATAAAAATAGAACTTACCACAAGTGAGTTAAGTCTGTTTGATTCACCGGTGTCTGCTAATTCCTGGTAAGTAATGTAAAAATTATCTTTGTAATAATCAATAAACTTTTTGAATATCATATACATTCCAATTATAAAGAATTAAAACTTAGTTAGCCAAGGCTTTTTGTTCCAGAAAGCCTGCGACTTCTTCGGCCCAACTGAACTGGCTCATGAATTCGCCGGCAAAGCTTTTTACGGCCTGTGGTTTTCCTTCAAGAAAATCATAATAGTCGCATTTTATGACTTCGGGATTGATTCGGAAGTTATTATATTCTGCAATAAAAAAGTTTTGGATTTCGAGTTGATTGAGCGTATGTTTTATATCTACAATAAGGTTTCTAAGATTGCTGCCATAACGGGCTGAATCGGCATGGTCGCCATACAGGGCAGAAATGAGTTCTTTTGTATTAACGGAGCTTCCTTTTTTATAAATAAGGTAGCCCATAAATTCTATGCTTTTTGTCCTGGAAAATTTTACAACCTGATTTTCGTACATGAGTGTAAAATTACCAAAAGTCTTTGCTTCGAGGCTCTTTTTCTGTTTTTTAAGGAACATTATGTGTTTTTTAAGTTCGCGCCTTTTATAAAGTGCAACACAGAATATAAGGATTAAACAAAGGATTGAATCCATAAGCCCGGTAACACCAAAGTTGGTATAGATTCCGGGAACCATAACTCCCATTGCCGGAGTCATTATAAGTAAAAAACATATTGGCGAAAATGTAAAAAGACAGATAGAAAGAAAGCCTGAAATACAGAAAGCAAGCACACCATTAAAAGGCTGCTTAAGTATGTAGAAGTTGTATACGGCTGTTCCAAAAGCCATAATTATTACCATATAAAATGGCAGTGTCTTTTTTACATAAGCCTTTTCTCTTGGAATTGGCTTTTTGCTGTGGGAAAATATACAAACTAAAGCACCAAAGACTGTAAAGATTGTAAAATAGATTATAGAAACCAGATGTGCCCTAAGATTGTGTAAATGAAATAGAAAAATAACAAAAAGATCCAGAATTCCAAAAAGAAAAAGAAACGGCCCCAAGATAGCAAGATTCAGCCTGTTAGATTCCCCTGAGTCTGCTAAATCGATATATGGAATGGCATAACGCTCGTTATATTTTTCAACAATATTCTTAAGAAACACAATTACTCCATGTAGAAACATTTATAATTATACTATTATACCATTGTTTTTAAGGATATTCCAATAAATTCTTATTAAATCAGGTTCCCCACGGGAGCATTTTTCATTATTAAATTCAATATTTTATAATAAGGATGTCTTGATGTTCGTGCGTGACATAAAACGGTTTTTTCATTATACTCACTTTATGAAAGTAGCAATTTTTTTTGGGTCTAAGTCGGATAAAGACACGATGAAAAAGGCCGCCGATATTCTTACCGAATTCGGTGTGGATTACAAGGCTTACATAATTTCTGCCCACAGAGCAGGTGCGCTTTTAAAGCAAACTGTTGAACAGGTAGAAAAAGACGGTGCCCAGGTTATTATTGCCGGTGCAGGTCTTGCGGCCGCATTGCCTGGAGTAATTGCAGGAATTACAACTTTGCCTGTTATTGGTGTGCCACTTGAGTGTGTTTCTGATAAATCAAATGGTCTTGGCGGAATGGACGCGCTTCTTTCAATTGTCCAGATGCCTCCACAGATTCCGGTTGCTACTGTAGGAATCAACAGTGCAAAGAATGCGGCTTATCTTGCCTTGCAGATTCTCGCTCTGCACGACAAGGATTTAGCACAAAAGCTTAAGGATTTTAGGGCTAAATTAGTGGCATTTGCTGAATTAGATGTAAGGTTCTAGGTGCTAGGTTTTAGGTTCTAGGTGTCAGGAGGAGAGATGTCTGTCGAAAGTCATAAGGACCTAATAGTATGGCAGAAATCTATGGATTTAGTTGTTCAAATCTATAGTATAGTAAAAAAACTTCCCAAGGAAGAAAGATATTCTTTAATTGATCAAATGAGGAGGTCTGCAATTTCAATACCAAGTAATATTGCAGAAGGTAAATCAAGAAATTCGATTAATGAATACAGGCATTTTATAGGTATAGCTAAAGGTTCTGCAGCAGAGCTTGAAACACAACTTTTAATCTGTGTGCAGATTGGGTATTTAAGTAAAGAAGATATTAAGGAAGTATTAGGACTTTTAGATGAAGTTTCTAAGATGTTAGCAAAATTAAATTTGGCCCTAACACCTAGAACCTAAAACCTAAAACCTAACGCGACTGCAAGGAGCGAAAAATGGCAAGTTACAAAGAAAGTGGCGTAGACGTAGAAGAAGGTTACCGCGCGGTAAATAAATATAAAGAGCATGCAAAGAGAACTGCAATTCCGGGACTTTTGACAGGACTGGGAAGCTTTAACGGAATGTTTGAGGTGCCAAAGGGTTATAAGAATCCTGTTATTGTAAGCGGCACTGATGGCGTTGGAACTAAGCTGGATATTGCGTTCAAGATGAAGAAATATGACACTGTTGGAATTGACTGTGTTGCAATGAGCGTAAACGATATTCTTTGTTCGGGCGTTCAGACTTTGTTCTTCCTTGACTATGTTGCATGTGGAAAGCTTGATGCAGATGTTGCTGCTGATCTGGTAAAGGGTGTTGCAGACGGTTGTGTTGATACCGGCTGCGCTTTGCTTGGCGGCGAAACTGCAGAAATGCCTGATTTTTATGATGATGGAAAATATGACCTTGCCGGCTTTGGTGTTGGTGTTGGTGAAAAGAAGGATATGATTAGCGGTCAGGATATTAAGGCCGGTGATGTGCTTATTGGACTTAGTTCTACCGGCGTTCATTCAAACGGCTTTAGTCTTGTTCGTAAGCTTGTTACCAATTTTGATGATCCGTTTATTCTTGATGGAAAAGAAACCGGAAAGACAATTGGCGATATGCTGCTGACTCCAACACGTATTTATGTAAAGCCTGTAATGGAAGTGCTTGAAAAATATCGTAAGGCTGTTCATGGTATGGTTCATATCACTGGCGGCGGATTCTACGAAAATATTCCACGCATGTATCCAAAGGCTAAGGACGGCAAAAAGCAGCTGATTTCCATTATCAAAAAGGATAGCTGGAGTATTCCTCCTGTATTTGGCGAGCTTATTAAGCGTGGTGCAGATCTTGCTACCATTTATAATACATTCAATATGGGAATTGGATTTGTTCTTGCGGTAAATGCAAAGCAGGCTGATGCAATTGTTGAAATGTTTAATGCAAATGCGGCTAAATACCACAAGGATTATTGTCCTGACATGAAAGCATACGTTATTGGACGTGTTGAGTATGCTCAGGGTGAGGTACACGGTCAAAAAGATTGTGTATTATTTGAAGATTGATGTGACCCGTCACAGGGGAAAATAAATATGAGAATAAATACTGCCGTTCTTGTTAGCGGTGGCGGAACAAATCTACAGGCTCTGATTGATTACGAGCAGGAAAAGGGAGACTCGTGCCCTTATAAAATTGTGTGTGTAATCAGCGACCACAAGGATGCCTTTGCGCTTGAGCGTGCTGCAAAAGCGGGCATTCCTACAACGGTGCGAAGTCCTTATGCCGTAATGGGGAAAGAGGCTGCACAGGCCGCAGACAGAGACACAAAGCGTACAGCAGTAAGCGATGCAATGCTTGAAGACTGCTGTAAGTTTGGTGCTCAGGTGATTGTAGAAGCGGGCTGCCTTACAGTTCTGGCAGGAAAGATTCTTAGTGAATATTCAGACAAAATTATAAACTTACATCCGGCGCTGCTGCCAAAATATGGCGGAGTAGGGATGTGGGGGCACCACGTTCACGAAGCGGTGCTTGCAAACCATGAAAAAGAAAGTGGCTGCACCGTTCATCTTGTAAACGAGGTGTGCGACGGTGGCCAGATTCTTTTGCAGAAAAAGGTTCCGGTTTTGCCTGATGACACTCCCGATTCTTTATACGCCCGTATCGCTCCACATGAGCACGAAGCACTTTTGGAAGGTTTACTACTTTTGTGTAGTAAATTCTAGACAACGATGTGTCATTCCCGTGCTTGACACGGGAATCTCATTCATGATGGAATGATTTTTAGAGTTGAGATTGTCGGGTCAAGCCCGACAATGACAAAGTATTTTTAACAATTATGAAACAAACAAAATTTAATCTTGCGTCGTATTTTAAAAAATACGCGTTCTTATATTTTCTGGCTACAATTTGTATGCTGGTTGGTGTAATGCTCGACATGGTTTTTCCTATTGTCGTGCAGCACATAGTTGATGATGTCCTCATAGCAAGAAAGATGGAGCTTATAAACATGCTGCTCCTGGCAATACTTGGAATTGGTGTGGGCCGCTTTTTCTTCTGTTATGCAAGGGAATGGATCTGCGACTACAGCGGAAGTAAAATTGCCAGTGAAGTACGAATAGATCTTTTTGGCAAAATCCAGAGCTTGTCTGCAAACTTCTTTGACGGAATAAACTCGGGTGAGCTTATGTCCCGTGTAAAAGACGATGTAGACCATATCTGGGATGTTGCCTGTTTTATGGCAATTCTTTCGGTAGAAGTTGCATTGCGAACAATTATTGCAATGTTCTTTATGATCCGTATAAACTGGCTGCTTTCTATAATTCCGATTCTTGGAATGCTTGTAACAGGAATTATTGCCGTAAAGATGGAAAACAAGCTTGATGTTCTGTTCGGCGACCTTGAGCAGGAAAACTCCGAGCTCAACAATACTGCCGCTGAAAACCTGGCCGGTGTTCGTACTGTAAAAGCTTTTGCACGCGAAGGTTTTGAGATTGGTAAGTTCCATAAGCATAATCAGAAGTATTATGATTTGAACATTGATTTGAGTCGTGTATTTGTAAAGTACAACCCAAAGATTCAGATTATTACAAGGCTGCTTGCTTCACTTACCTGTCTGTTTGGCGGTCTCATGATTATTCTGGGAAATCCTTTTGCTGGTGGTGCGCCGCTGACAATTGGTGAGCTTATGGCTTTGCTTGGATATGTTGGTGGACTTGTATGGCCTATTGAAATGATTGGCTGGCTTGCAAACGGTATTTCCAGAGCCAAGGCTTCTATTAAGCGTATAAACAATATTTACGAACAGCTGCCACAGATTACGGACGAGTCTCCTCTGGCGGCTGGAACAGAAGACGGAATTGCCGATGCGCTTTTTACAACAGATGACCTTAGCGGCGAAATTGAATTTGACCACGTAAGCTACAAAATTGGCGAGCGTACAATACTTGATGATGTTTCGTTCAAAATTGGAGCAGGTCAGACGCTTGGAATTATGGGTGCAACAGGTTCGGGGAAAACTACAATCATCAATCTGCTTAAGCGAATGTACGATGTAACATCCGGCAGCATAAAGATTGACGGTGTTGATATCCGCGAGCTTCCACTTTCTGTTTTGCGTCGTGCGGTTGCCTGTGTAATGCAGGACATCTTTTTGTTCAGCGATACGATAGAAGGAAACATCCGTCTTGGTGAGCGTGATTCTATGACTGCGCCTCAAGTTAGGGCTGCTCTGGAAAAATCTCACTCTGCAGAATTTGTAGACAAGATGGAAGAAAAAGAAAACACCGTAATTGGTGAACGCGGTGTAGGCCTTAGCGGCGGACAAAAGCAGAGGATTACAATTGCACGTGCTTTGGCAAGAAAGACTCCGGTGCTTGTTTTGGACGATTCTACATCAGCGCTCGATACCGAAACCGAACAGGATATTCAGAAGGTTCTTGCAGATTTGCACGGTATGACAAAGCTTATAATTGCACACCGCATTTCTGCGGTTCGCAAGGCAGATAAGATTATTGTGCTGGAGAAGGGGCGTGTTGCTGAAGAAGGCACGCATGAGGAATTGTTGAAGAAAGGGGGTCTCTATAAGGAGACTTATGATTCGCAGTATTAGGTGCTAGGTTATAGGTGCTAGGTGCCAGGGGTTTTAGGGGTGAGTAAGCCCGCTGGCGGGCGGTGATAGATAGCAAACCGTTAAGAAAATTGCGAAAGCAATTTTTAGGTTTACTTATCCGCAGGGGTTTTAGGGGGCGGCGAGCCCCCTAGGAGAAGGGGTAGGACGCAACGTAGTGCGGCCGAGGGGAAGGCTTTCCCCCTAAAGGCTAATAGCTAATAGCTAATCGCTTGCAGCTAACAAGGAGAAGATATGAACAGTTATAAAATAGACGAACAGCAGGTACAAAAATCTCAATTTGAGACAATGCCGCGGCTTTTCAAATACCTGCTCAAATATAAGGGGCGCATTGCTTTTGTGTTTGCGCTCATGGCAGTTGGAACGGCGGTGGATCTGGTGAACCCGCTGCTCAACGAAATTGCGATTGATAAATATATTATGCTCAAAAATGTGCCGGGGCTGCTCAAAATAATTGCAATCAGCGTGGTAATAAATGTGCTTGCCGTGCTTGCAATTAAAATGCGTATGCTTATCATGGCAAAATTGAGCAATAAGGTTATTCAGGATTTAAGGCAGCAGCTTTACGAACATATTCAGAAGCTTGATCTTGCGTTTTTTGACAGCCGTCCTTCGGGAAAGATTTTGGCGCGAATTATCGGTGACACAAACTCACTCAAGGATATTATCGAAAACGCGGTAACAACGCTCATTCCGAATATGGTTACTGTAGTTTCTGTTATGGTGATTATGTTCATCAAAAACTGGAAGCTTGCACTGGCAGCACTTTGTACTTTGCCGTTTTTGATTGTGGGAGTTTTTGTAATTTCCATCATGTCGGAAAAACACTGGAAGGCTAAGAGACAAAAGTCCAGCAACCTGAATGCGTTTATTAACGAAGACCTATCCGGAATCAAAATTATCCAGAGCTTCCGTGCAGAACAGGAAACTGATAAAACCTTCCGTGAACTTATCTGGGAAGACCGTAAGGAATTTATGAAGGCGGTTACCTGGTGCGACGGATATTTTTCTTGGATTGATATCTGTTGGAGCGTTGGTACAATGAGCCTTTACCTGGTTGGTATTAAACTGCTTGGAATTGACAATGTTTCAATTGGTACTTACGTTGCCTTTGGTTCTTACGTTGGAATGTTCTGGCAGCCGATTATGAACCTGAGTAACTTTTACAATCAGTTTGTAAATGCCGCAACCGGAGCAGAACGCATTTTTGAAATTATAGATACCGAAGCAAAGATTGTGGATAAGGATGGCGCAGACGCGATGCCTCCAATTCAGGGCGACGTAGAGTTCCGCGATGTTACCTTTGGCTACGAAGCCGAGGTTGATGTTTTAAAGAACGTTGACTTTAAGGTGCACGCCGGCGAAACGATTGCTTTGGTTGGACCAACAGGCGCCGGAAAATCTACTATCGTAAACCTTGTAAGCCGTTTTTATGATGTAAAGGACGGGGCGCTTTTGATTGACGGTAAAGATATCCGCGATGTTACGCTTGAAAGCCTTCGTACTCAGATGGGTATAATGACTCAGGATAATTACATCTTTAGTGGTACAATCCGCGAGAACATTATGTATGGTAAGCTTGATGCAACGGAAGAAGAAATGCTTGCAGCAGCGCGCGCAGTCCATGCCGATGACTTTATAAAGAATCTGGAAAAAGGCTACGACACACCTTTGACCGCGCGCGGCGGCGAACTTTCCAACGGCCAGCGCCAGCTTGTTGCCTTTGCCAGAACAATGTTGTCTGCACCTCGCATCCTCATTCTGGATGAGGCGACTAGTAGCATCGACACAAAAACAGAGCTCTTAGTTCAGGCTGGAATTGCCAGCATGCTCAAAGGCCGCACAAGCTTTGTAATTGCGCACCGCCTTTCTACAATTCAAAATGCCGACCGCATCTTTGTAATAGATAACGGTGGCATTGTAGAGTCGGGTTCACCGGCCGAGCTTATGGCTAAAAAAGGCGCCTACTACAAGCTGCGCCAGGCACAGTTTGCATAGGCAGGCACAGTTTGCATTGCCAGGCCCAGTTTGTATAGGTTTTATTTCAAACCTGTTATAATTCCATCCATGGCGTTATAGCGGGTTTGAAGCCATAGCTTAAAATAATTTACAGAAGCTTCATGCGATTCGTATGCAGCATCTCTGGCAGGTCCATAAATCTCGCTGATAACGTCTGCTGGGTTTTCCCATCTTGTGCGGTTGAATTCAAGACGATCTTCGTAAGGTTCGTAGCTTGAAATTAATGTGTTTGCAGCCTGCAGGGCGTTTTTAGTTTTTGCAGTTGTCCATTCACTCTTTACAAGATTCTGGAACCAGCCGCATTTTATAAAGATAAGCATCCATGGGTTTCCATGAACTTTATCATCATAGCAGTTTACATCTGTCTGCAAAGCCCCTGCAAACATATCACTTTTTCCTGTGATATTGTCATGTGATAAATCATCAGAACAGAAGTTTTTATTTCCCATTGTAGAGTCAAAATCCCAAGGAGCTTCAAAACGGAGCTTCTTGTCGCCGTCTTCGCTAAAGTCAATATCCATAAAGAAGCTTGTAAGATATAAATCAGGATCGCAGATAAGCTCGCTGAAAATATACATGTCGGCAAGCGATTTTATATCAATAATCTGCGAAATACAGTTCTTGCATTTTTCATCATCGTTTGCGCCTTCTGGTGTATATTGCTCAAGCGTATAATCATCTTTGAATCTGTAATATTTTTTGTTATACGAAGCTTCGTAACAAATCTCCCAGAGCTTATTCATATAATCCTGGATAAATTCTTTCTGGGCAGCAGAATAAACATCGCTCTTGATTGTATAGCCCTTTTGAGGATCCTGCATTGTTTTTTCATTGTAATCCTTAATTGGAACTTTATAATCAATTTCGAATTGTTCATTTTCTGCTTCTGTCTGATAGTAAGAATCAAATTCAATCAGGTAACCAATGTCTGTGCCTTCATAATTTTTTTCGGCCTCGTTAATATTAATTCTTTCTGATTTTGTTTCCTGCTGTTCTGCCAGAAGATAAACGCCCCAGTAAACATCATTAACAAATACTTCTACAAGTTTGCTGTCGCTTACATAATAATCAGGGAACATTGTTTCATACATTTTAAAGGCAGCTGCATCACGCAGTAAAGAAGCATCTTTAAAGCCGGCAAGAAGAACCCAGTTTTTGAATTTTTCATTGTTATTCAAACCTAACATTGTCTGCTTCTTATCATACTTAATTCGCAAAGATTTTTTGTCATAAGAAGTTGTCCAGTTTCCTCGAACCTTGACTTGTGCATCAATATTTGAAAGAACGGAAGTGCCGTTTTCATCTTCTACAGTAATTTTACATTGTTCATAGTATGGATCTGGGACATCTGCATTGCTGTAATCGCCCCAGCTTTGTTGAGATGTTTTTACGTGACCTGTAATTGGTTCTGCAACAAATTTATTGTCCAGTTCTTTTTCTGTAGATTTAATTCTTACTACAGGAAGCTTTTTTGCATCAGGATCTAAAACTTCGTAATCAACGAACCAGTTAGAATCTTCAATTTCTTCTTGTGCTTCGTCATCCCAATTACCCCAGTTTCCATAGAATCTTTGAATGTATTCTAAATCTTCATACGTAATAACATATTCAACTGAAAGGAATATTTTGTCTTTACCTTTTATGAAGCTTGTAAAATCATCATCTTCATCTTCCGGGAACCAGATTACATCACTGATTGTATCAGGTTCAAAAAATTTTTCGTCTGTCTTCCAGCGGGTTCCTATTTCTGCACGAACCCTGAGCTTTTGCTGTTCATCTGATATTCCTGCAGGGATAGTCTGGTCAAAACGATTAAGGTATAATCCACGTCTTGGGCTCCAGTATTGAGCTTTGTTGTATGTTACATCATATTGTCCTATTCCACCAATTGCTTTTACCGAAGCAGCTTTTCCTTCTTCATCTGCCCAGTCGGCATATTCATCATTATTATTTCCAGAATGAGTAATCCAGACTTCGTAATTTCTGTTCTTTTCTGTAAATGGAAAAAGCAGTTTGCCTTTTACAGAATTACTTGTTGTTGTTACAGGAACTTCTACTTCAATTTTTTCATGCCATTCATCAGCATCTTTATTAGTAACATCACGAACACAAAATGAAATGTGTTTCCATTCTTCTTGTGCATTCAATTGAATCAGAAGTCCATCGGAACGAGGTGTAACAGTTAGTTGGTCGTCAATTCCTTTTACAGCTTTTCCGGTTTTTACTTTGTCAGGCTTGGAGTTGTTTACATCTTTACAAGCTAATGTCATTCCACTAATGACAAGCAGGAAAAAAAAGTACTGATAATTTCTTCATAAAATCTCCTTTTTTATGTGTATTCTTTATTTTAACCCCTGTTTTGAAATTCACGCAAGGAAAAAAAATCCCACGAAAAATCACACAAGAAAAACCAAATTTTCAAATTCCGGGAAATCATGTTATAATATTTAAATATGAATAGACGAATCGCTGTGCTTGGTTGCGGGTGGTGTACTTACTTTCTTAAGGATTTTCTGCATGGAATGATGCGGGCCGTAGAAGGTGAGCATATTGATATATATTTTTTTAATGTTTATAACTACACAGAATATTCCGGGTTTCCGAACTGGACCGGGTCTTCCATTTTTAATCTGATTAATTACGAAGATTTTGATGGTATAGTTCTTCTTTCGGATCTTATAAATAATGCCCGTGTTCTGGAACGAGAGAGACTCCGCATTTTAAAAGCAAAAAAACCGGCTCTGACTATTAATAAAAAGCTTCAGGGAATCTGTTGTCTTAAGGTTGATAATTATTCGGGCATATATGGAGCGCTTGCACATCTTATAAGAATGCATAATGTTTCGGATATTGCTTATATTACCGGCAAAGAAAATTCTGTTGATATTACTGAACGTTTCAGAGCTTACAAAACTGTGTTAGAGGACAATAACATTCCTTTTGATTCAGAAAAAGTTTATTTGATTGAAACATGTGATTATCATTGTGCCTACAGATTTTTTGAAGAATATGTTAAATCCGGTAAAAAGCTTCCTCAAGCCTTTTGCTGTGCTAATGATTTACTTGCAATTGCTTTGTTAAAGGTTTGTATAGAAAACAATATAAAAGTTCCGGAACAGCTTAAGATTTTAGGTTATGATAATATAACAGAAACGGGATGTACAAATCCTTCTATTACAACTGTAAATGGTAATGCAGAGCTTTTGGGTGCAGAATCTGTCAATCGTCTTATTCATGGAGTGAATCCGCTGCAGACTCTTACTGTCAAAAGTACACCTGTGTTACGTCAGACTTGTGGCTGTGTTGCTTCTACAACTTCGGAGCAAAGGCGCTTTACACTTAATCTTCTTGATGATTCAAATAAAAAAGAAGAGTTTGATACTCATATGGAAATCTTGGGAGAAATTTTTACAGAAGCCGGTGATGTATTCACACTGCTTACAAATATCGAAAATTTCTTTGCAAGGTCGCATAACTTCGAAGGCTCTGATTTTTGTATTTTTATGAAATCAGACTGGAATTCTGTTCTTATTAATTCTGCCGAAAATCTTCCACAAAATCTTACTTATGGTACTCAGGTTCAGGCTATAAGCTCTGTTCAAGATAATAAAAAATATCTTAGAGAAATGATTCCAACCCGCGATTTAATTCCTTCAAAAATGCGGACAGATGATAAAAGCAATTTTTTTCTTTTTCTGCCAATTTTTCATCATGCGTATGTTCACGGTTATTTTGTTACAAAAAATAATCTTACGATGATTGATAATCGCTACGGCTATCTTTGGACGCGCAACATGGGAACAGGTATTGAGCACTTTAGAAAACGAAATATGTTCAAGCAGATGAGTCAACAGTATCTGAGGCTTTCTACAAAGGATGCTCTTTCTGGTGCTCTTAATCGTCAGGGACTCGAAAAGCTTGCAAAACCTTTTTATGCACAAAACAAAAAGAATGGACTTACAACTGTTCTTTTCTTTGTTGATATAAATAAGATGAAGCATATTAACGACAAGTTTGGACATCTTCATGGTGACCTTGCCGTAAAAACTGTAGCTGCCGCCGTGCTTGAAACTATTCCTAAAAACTGGCTTTGCATTCGTTATGGTGGCGATGAATTTCTTGTAATTGGTAACAGCAGAAACTACAATGGCGAGGATTATTGTACGATGATAAAAAATCGTCTGGCCTCTAAAACTTCTGTGATGCATCTTCCGTATAATCTTTCTGCAAGTGTTGGAACTTACTCTGTTCCGCCACAGGCCGATCTTACTCTTGAGCAGGCAATAGAAAATGTAGATAATGTTATGTACGAACAAAAACAGGAATATCATAAAAAACACGATGAGGTCCCTGAGCATGTTGAAGGGCCAAATGGAGGAGTATCAGAATGAAAACGCAAATCAAACTAACAGGAAAAGAAAAAGTAAAATTCAATAACAACGTAGATTTTTGTGTCGGTACCGGAAGAATGTGGCTGGCACTTACAAAAGAATATCTTGATCAGCTTGCTGTTGTGCAAAAGGATATTGGCTTTAAGTTCATTCGCGGTCACGGACTTTTTTGCGATGACATGGCAATTTATCAGGAATTTAAGGACAGAAGTGCACTCAAAAAAACTCCTCAGGATTTTAAGGATTATCGTGAATATTTTGAATATGTAGATAAAAATGCACCTAGAATTATTGAATACAATTTTACTTACCTTGATCGTGTTGTTGATGAATATGTGCGTCTTGGAATCCGTCCGTTTCTGGAGCTTGGTTTTATGCCGTATAAGCTTGCCAGTGGCGATAATACAATTTTCTATTGGAAGGGTAATACAACTCCACCAAAGGATTACAACAAATGGATTAATCTTGTTCAGGCTACGTTGCGTCATTTGATGGACCGTTATGGTGCAGAGGATGTTCTTACCTGGCCAATTGAAGTATGGAATGAACCAAATCTTCCCGGCTTCTGGAAAGATGCAAATATGGAAGAATACTTTAAGCTTTATGATAAGACTGCACGCGCAATCAAAAAGGTAAATAAAAACTTTAAGGTTGGTGGTCCTGCAATTTGTGGTGGCGCAGACAAAAAATGGATGAAAGGCTTTCTTGATTTCCTTACAGAAAAAAAGCCTCCGATTGATTTTATAAGCCGTCATCATTACACAACAGAATATCCTGATTATAAAGGTCATTATGGTTATGCAAAGCTTATGCCTCTTGATGAAACGCTGCAGACTCTTCGTGATTGCCGCAAAATAATCAACCGTTATCCTGATTATAAAAATCTTCCGTTCTATATTACAGAGTTCAACACTTCTTATATTCCAAATTGTCCGCTTCATGATACAAACTTAAATGCCGCTTATCTTGGACGTACTCTTGCAGAAATTGGTGATTATGTTACAGGTTATTCTTACTGGACTTTTGGAGATGTGTTCGAAGAAAATGGAGTTCCATTTACGCCTTTCCATGGAGGCTTTGGACTTTTGGCAAATGGAAGCATTCCTAAACCAACTTACTGGACATTTAAATTCTTTAAAGACCTTAAGGAAAATCAGGAAAAATGCGTTTACCGCGACAAGAATATTGTAATTGTAAAAGCTGCAGACGGCTCTTACAAAGGTATTGCCTGGAATCTTACTCTTGAAACAAAACAGGAAGAATTGGAATTTGCAATTTCATTACCTGCTTTTGCGCAAAAACGCGTTTGCCTTCTTACAAAAACAGTTGATGAAAAATGCTGTAATCCGTTGAAGGTTTGGCATGATTTGGGTGAATCGGCAAATCTTACAGATTCGCAGATTGAGCTTTTAAAGTCGGCTGCACATCCTCTGGTTGCTACAGAGCTTTTAGATGGTTCTGCGCCAAAGTTTATGCTCAAAGCCGGTCGTAATGCAGTTGTTTATTTTGAAGTGGCACCGGCGCCTCTTACAAGTGACAACAGCTACGACTACAGCTTCTATGAAAAAATGTAAAACGGCGCCAGCGGTACATGGGGTCCCTGAGCCTGTCGAAGGGCCTATACAAAAGTCATGAACGGCGCCAGCGGAAGTCCATTTTTGCCATAAATATTCACCGGCCCGTAATTGTACCATGCATAGCGGGCTGCAACAGGATTTGGCACAAGCGGCGAATACACTGTGATTGTATTTATTGGTTCACCTATATTCTGGCCAAATCTGTAAGCTGCAGGATAAAATTCACCGTCTGCACCTGCAACTTCAAAGCCAGTGAATATTGCAGGAACGCTGTTTCCCTGATGCTGTTCCATTCGTTTGTAATAATCAAAATTTATTTTATCTTCGTACGCTACAAAACCCTGCGGGGCATTTTCAAAGGTCAAAACAATCCGTCCGTGAGCTGCTGTACCTTCGTCGGACTGTGCGCCCATAACAATTGCAGAAGCAAGCATTGGAGAAAGAACCTCTTCCGGCTTTTTACCGCAGGCTTCGTTGTAAACATTTGCTAAAGCATTTTGTTCCAGCCGTTCGCCAACAGTTTTTTTTGCTTTTGGATGAATGTCGTTGAATTGTCCAAGGTCTAGCGCGCAGGTCATAAAAGCATTTTTAATCATGTGATGAACTTTTTCCTGTTCTTGTCTGATTAAACACCAGTGTTTAAAATCTTTGTCGTATTCATTGCGGTGACACGGAAGCTGAACAAATACAAACGGCAGCGCAGGATCCTTCCAGTCTGTCCGCCAGTTATCTATAAGGTTCGAAAAAAGCTTTGCATAACAGTGAGGCTTGTGGTCATCACTTTCGCCCTGATACCAGATTACACCTTTGAGCGTGTAGGGGAGCACACGGTTTACCATGCAATCATAAAGTCCTGTCGGACGATACGGATTTTTACAGGAGCGAGGTCCCGGCCATGGCGATTTTCCAAGCTGCTGTTCTACTTGTGCCCAGGTGATATCTGGTTTTGCGGCATAAAGTGCATCGCATTTTTTTTGCCAGGCTGCATTTATAATTTCGTATTCATCATATTCGCGGCACTGCTGTTCTATTGATTTGTCTTTTGTTGCTTCTGCCTGTTCTGTAAGATAGGTACAAAGCTCTTCATCCTTTTCCAGATATTCACGACGCATCCAGGCACTTGCGCTTGTTCCGCCCCAGTTGCAGCCAATGATTCCTACTGTACAGCCAAGATCCTGCGCAAGCTTTTTTGCAAAAAAGAAGCCTACAGCCGACCACGCTTTTTTTCCTTCCGATTCCCATGTCTGCCAGCTGGTGTTTCGCTCTGCTTCATAAAAATGATTATCCATCCAGGCAATTTTGTTTGTGTAGTAAAAGCGTACGTTTTTAGCGCCGGTTTCGCCAGTTGTATCGGCAAGTTCTTTTGGACCTTCAGTACAATTATGAAGCTCGAATTCCATGTTTGATTGACCGCCGGCAAGCCATACTTCGCCAATGACAATATTACTGTATGTAATGGTGTCCTGATTGTTCATATTGATTTTAAGCGAACATCCATCCTGTCCCTTTTGAGCAGGAAGCGAAATCACCCATTTTAATTGCTTGTGGTCCCTGAGCCCGCGTCGTCCTGAGCTTGTCGAAGGGTCGAAGGGCCCCTTAAATACCCTTTTATTTTCCCCTATTAATTCTCCTTTACTATTAAATAATTCAACACTTATAAAAAACTCTTGATCATCATTATCGCTGCAATTCACCCAGCCAAAAATATTAATGATTTTTTCGCGCTGTAAAACCATATTATCAGAAAAAACAGCAGCAACCTGAATCTTTGCCATAACGCCTCCATCTGTGGTCCCTGTCCTTCGACAAGCTCAGGAACCGCAGGTCGACGGACAAATATAATTCTATTCTATCATAAAAATCTGTTACCGCGTATCTGTTTTTTTTGTTTTATTTAATGTTGAAACAATTACCGAAAAGGTATAAATTTATTTTAACAAATTATTTTAGAGGAGTTTTCACTATGAAAATGACAAAGAAATTTTTAATTGGCGCAGTTCTTGCAGCTGCAGTTTTGAGTATTTCCTGCCAGAAGGAAATTGGTGACATTAATTGGAAAAAGGGTGTTGTTGGCTCTGGCGACGGAACAACAACTTTTACTGTAAAACAGACAAATGAAACAGATCATGTACTTCGTGGTATGAAACAAGTTGGTGCTTTAGGACGTGCTCAGGGAACTTGTATTATTACAATAAATGATCAGAAATCTACCACACAGGATGGCGTTGCAGGATTCGCTACATGTTTTACAAAGAATAATAATCCTGGTGCAGAAAATGATGGAACATATAACTTCCTCGTAGTTGGAGTTAGAAATAGTTATGGATATCCACAGACTTATGTTTCATACTATTGCAATATTTCTGGTGACAACTTAAGTGCAAAGAATTTTGGTGCTGGATCAAATTCTAAACCAAGCTTTGATGCAAATGAAACAAAGCCTTATGAAATTATAATTATTGATCTTCCTGATGAAAGAGAAAGAAATATACCTACTGTTTCAGTAACTGATGGAACTCTTAAGCTTGCAGTTAAATTCACAGGAAAAGATAACGGTGATATTGATATTGAATGGCTTAATAATGTTGTACTCAACACACAGGCATCGACAGTTACATCAGCAGATTCTGTAAAAACAGAAACTGTTCCTGGTACGCAAATTGGACGAGATGCAACTAGTAAGAACGGAAAGCTTTGTACCTATGCAAATATTTACAAAGGAAAGAGCTTTAACGCTCGCTGGGATATCTGTGATATTTCTTGGGCAACAGAATCTTCTCTTAGCGCAGACGACGACTTCATCGAAGTTGGTGATGTAATTTTTGAATAACATCTTATAACGGCCCTTCGACAAGCTCTGGGGTCACAATGATATAACGTCATTGCGAGCCGTAGGCGTGACAATACATATAATAGATTGCCACGTCGCTTCGCTCCTCGCAATGACGTAATTTTTTTAACACTCTACTCAATGACGTTCTTTTTTGACGCTCTTTCTTCTATCATTGAATATAATTGTACAATTTTATTTATCACCGGAATAATATAATCAAATTGTATGAAGAGTAATGTTATGAACATGACACAGGGAAATACCGTAAAGCTTTTGCTTACATTTTCCGTGCCGATGCTAATAGGAAATATTTTTCAGCAATTTTACAATCTGGCAGACTCGGTGATTGTTGGTCAGCTTATTGGTGCCGATGCTTTAGCGGCAATTGGTGCAACGGGTTCCATCACTTTTTTCTTTTTTGCTCTTTGTAATGGTGTAGGTTCAGCCGGTGGAATTGTAACTTCTCACTTTTTTGGCGAAGGAAACGATTCAAAGGTAAAAAACTGTATTGTCAATTCTGCCTTTATAATGATTGTTGTTCCGCTTGTAATTGGAACAATTGCTTTTTTTGCTGCAGGTCCAATCCTTATTTTTCTTAATACACCAGATTTGATTCTTGCAGATGCTGTTGCCTACATGAAAATCATGTGTGTGAATCTGTTCCTTGTTTCTATTTATAATTTTGTTTCTTCAATGCTTCGCGCACTCGGCGATTCAAAAACACCGCTTTACTTTTTGATTTTTGGCTGCATCCTTAATATTATTCTTGATTTGATTTTTGTTTATAACCTTAAACTTGGTGTTATTGGTGCCGGCGTTGCAACCTTTATTTCAAATGGAATCTGCTGCATTCTTTGTATGATTTTTGCCATAAAGACGAACCCATATTTTAAAATTAAAAAAGCAGATCTTCATCTTAACAGCGAAATTTTATGGAAATGTATTCGCCTTGGTGTACCTCTTTCGCTTCAGTTTTCGATGATTGCAATTTCCTGTATGGCTTTGCAGCGCGTTGTAAATAATTTTGGTTCTGTTGCAGTTGCAGCCTTTACAGCTACAAGTCGTGTGGAGCAGGTTATTCATCAGCCGTATCAGACACTTGGTGCAGCCCTTGCAACCTTTAGCGGCCAGAATTACGGCGCAAAGAAAAAAGACCGCGTAATTGACGGCTACAAAAAAAGCATGCTTATGATGGCAATTTTTTCTTTTGCCATGCTCCCAGTAATGCAGTTTTTAGGAAATGCAATCACAGGTCTTTTTGTAAAAGATTCAGATGTCATCAAAATGGGTTCAACAGCTCTGCGAATAACAAGCTTCTTTTATATTTTCCTTGGAATTATTTATATGGTCCGCGGTGTCTTAAACGGAATAGGTGACGCCTTCTTTTCTCTCATAAACGGCATCACCGAAGTTATCGGCAGATTCACCGTTCCTTTCCTTCTTACCGCCATCCCCGCCATTGGCCTCTGGGGAATCTGGTGGTCTGTAGGCATAGTCTGGTTCCTGAGTGCACTCACCGCCTGGCTCCGTTACCTGTGGATGAAGAAACGCATTCCGGGGTGAAAGATTACATAAAATTAACAGTAATATGAAATTTCAGAAAAAGTGGCTAACCATTTTTGCTCAATTTCAGGAATACGCATTTCTATAATTCTTATTATGTTATTAAGAGTTGCTGCTGGTATTTTAGATTTATTATGTGCAAGAGAACAACGATGATTCTTTGTTATCCAAACTTTAGTTCCGTTTATGACAGGTTTTCCTTTTGAAATATGGACATGAATAGGTTCTAATGGAATGTTTTCATCCAACCAAAAATAAACCCAATAGGAACCTACCTTAAAAACCTGAGGCATTATCAAATCCTCCGGTTTGAGAGAATTCTAATATTAAATGAGCTTCAGAAGACACAAGCTCCTTTAAATAATTTAATTCTTCGTCAGTATATCCAGAAAGATCTTTCCATTCAAAATCAGGAAGAATACAAGTTGCTTGTTTAAAACCAAATTTTTCATCAGGAGTTTCAATCAAAACTTTTACTTTTCCTTCAGAATTCATTTCTGAATGAACTATTTCTGTTTCGTCATTTAATGTCATAAAAGGATACAACATCTTTCAATTCTCCTATGAAAATCTTATGTCTTTACTATATCATATCGTTTTAAAAAGTCAAATGATGAGGCTGATACTTTTAATTTTTGGTGATTTTTTTGACCATACCTTTACTTTACTTTTGAGTATATACAATTTCCAATACTTTACGAGAACCATTGTTTAAAGTATAATAAAAGTTACTATAAATAAAAACGAGGCTAAAAGATGGGTGAAAATTATTTCAACAAGATTCCGTGGAGAGAGGCAAGACTTCAGCTTGGACACTGCCGCTCTATGGCTAAAGAAGAATTTGCGGACGGAGTTAATGCCCTTAAGGGAAAAAAGATTGTTATTGTTGGTTGTGGTGCTCAGGGATTGAACCAGGGCTTGTGTCTTCGTGACAGTGGTCTTGATGTTAGTTATGCCTTACGCGACAGTGCGATTACAGAAAAAAGACAGTCTTGGAAAAATGCTACAGAAAATGGATTTAAGGTTGGTAACTATGATGAAATGATTCCTACAGCTGACTTGGTAGGAAACCTTACTCCAGATAAACAGCATTCAAAAGTAATCAATGACATAATGGGAAAAATGAAGCAGGGCTCTGCACTCTGGTACAGCCACGGCTTTAATATGATTGAAGAAGGAATGCAGATTCGTCCTGATATTACTGTTGTAATGTGTGCTCCAAAGGGACCAGGTACAGAAGTTTGGCATGAATTCCAGCGTGGTTTTGGTGTACCGGATCTTATTGCCGTTCACCCTGCAAATGATCCTGAAGGAAAGGGTTGGGCTTATGCAAAGGCTCTTGCTGTTGGTATGGGCGGAAGCAAAGCCGGCGTACTTGAATCATCATTTATTGCAGAAGTAAAGTCTGACCTTATGGGTGAACAGACAATTCTTTGTGGTATGCTTCAGGCCGGTACAATTGTTTGTTATGACAAGATGGTTAGCGAAGGAATTGCTCCTGAATATGCAACAAAGCTTTTGATGCACGGTTGGAATGTTGTAAGCGAAGCTCTTAAATGGGGCGGTATTACAAACATGATGGACCGTCTTTCTAACCCTGCAAAAATCAAGGCAAATCAGATTTCTAAAGATATTAAAAAGCTGCTTGCTCCGCTTTATCAGAAGCACATGGACGACATCATTTCTGGAAAATTCTCCAGCACAATGATGCAGGACTGGGCTGCCGGTGATAAGGATCTTCTTGCATGGCGCGAAGACACTGGTAAGCTTGACTTTGAAAAGAACGCAGAGTCTACCGAAGAAATTACAGAACAGGAATACTTTGACAAGGGAATTCTTCTTGTTGCAATGGTAAAGGCTGGCTGTGAACTTGCATTTGAAACAATGGTTGATGCAGGAATCAAGGAAGAATCTGCTTACTACGAATCTCTTCACGAAGTTCCTCTTATTGCAAACCTTATTGACCGCAAGCGCCTTTACGAAATGAACCGCGTTATTTCTGATACTGCAGAATATGGCTGCTACTTGTTCAGTCGTGTTGCAGCTCCTATGATGGCAAAGGATTTAATGCCTAACCTTCATACAGATGTAATTGGAAAGGGTCTTGATATTAAAGATAATGCTGTTAATAACACAGAGCTTGTTGCTGTAAACGACGAAATCCGTAATCATCCGATTGAAGTTGTTGGCCGCAAATTGCGCGCTTACATGACAGCAATGAAGCCATTGCTGTAGTAAAAACGAAATAATAAAAAAATGGGGGCCCTTCGACATGCTCAGGGACCCCCATTTTTTAAATGAAATCTTTTTATTCAGCTGCTTTAATAATTGTTTTAATAATTTCCGGGAAATACCAGGTTTGTTCTGTTCGGTTGTAATAACCATAACCTTCGCTGTAATCTGGTTTTCCGTTTTCATCAATTCTTGTCTGCCAAACTCCGTTATCCCACAAAATACATGGAATGCCGAATGACTTTGCTGTAGAAATATAAAAATCAAACCAGGCAAGGCGGTCTTCAAGATTATCTTTGTTTGTGGCTCCGTATTCTCCAATTACAACCGGATAACCTGCATCTATATATTTTTTCTTGAGCTTAGCAAACATTGTGTTAAGTTCTGCTTTGTGATCCTGTGTAAAGGTTCGCTCTCCCGGAGATTCCATTGCAAAGGAATATGGTGTGTAAGCATGAATAGAAAGAATGAGTCTTCCTTCTGAAGAATCCTTTGGCATCTTAAATGAAGAATTTGAAGCAGCATTTTCGCTTGCCTGAAGAGCAGGGCACATTACAAAACGCTTGCTGTTGTTTCCGCCTGTTGCACGTATTGCATCAAGAGCTGTCTGATTCAACTGGTTAAGACATTTAGCTGCATCAAGACAACGTGAATCTCCGCTGTACCACCATTCGCAGTTTGTTCCGGCAGGGCGCGGTTCATTCATTGTTTCAAAAATCAAATGCTCATCGTAGCCGTCATTAAACGCTGTTGCAATCTGTCCCCATACGTTGTACAAAAATCTTTGTGATTCTACGAGGTTTGTTGAGTTTGGATAATAACCGCTTGCAGGAAGCATTTTGCTTTCTTTTTCATAATTGTCGTGATGGGAATTTATGATTACATACATATCATTCTGGAGAGCCCAATTGACAACAGTTCGTACACGTTCCATCCATTCCGGGCTAATCTGGTATGTTCTTTTATCTATAATATGATTGTGCCAGGAAACTGGAATGCGCAGTGTTTTTATTCCGCTTGCAGCAAGGCCATCAATCATTTCTTCTTCGGTATATGGCTGACCCCAGCTTAATTCGGAAGGCATTCCTATAGCGCCTGTTGCATCAAAAGTATTTCCAAGATTCCAGCCTGCTTTCATTGCTTTTGTGATTTCAAAGCTTGTGCTTTCGCCAAAAGAAATCTGTCCTCTGTCTTTTACAGCGGTGGTTTTATCAAACAAAAATTCCGCAACAAAGACATCGGCTTCTTCCTGAGATATCTGTCCAAACTGGCCCTGTTGTGTCTGATCCGGAAATTGTCCTTTGGCCGAAGTTTCCTTTGGCCGGCAGGAATTAAATGCAATTGCTAAGCAAACTAAAAATATAACTACGAGTGTTCTTTTCATAGTGACGATTATAGCATAGAAAATGCTTTTCGTCATAGTGATTAAGTTTACTTACCGTAGCTCTTTACTGCTTCATCTATTGTCATAACCTTGTTTGCAATGTTGTAACAGCTTGTGCGGATTTTCTTCTGGACATCATCATTAAGAGTTGTTGTGTTTGCATAAACCTTGATGCCGTTTTCCATCGGGGCAAAAAGCTCGTCAGAAGAAAAATCTTTTGTAATTGGAATAAGGTGTTTAACGTATGCAAGATTATTCAATTCCTTTGTTTGAGTAAGGAAGCGTATGAATTCGTTAGCCATTGCTAACTGCTTGCTGTTGGAATTAACTGCAAAACCGGTACCAGTGTTGCTTATAAAGATTCCGCCCTTGTCTGTAACAGGAGTAGGGTACATTCTGTATTTGAACGGAGAAGCTGTGAATGCCTCTGATTTAGATTCGCGTTTTTTTGTTCCCGAAACAACATCTGCGTACATAAGCATCATAGGAATGTCGCCTTCAAAAAAGCGCATTATGACTGCGTTGTAATTGTCTTTGATTTCCTGCTTGCACACGTTAAGATCAAAACAACCTGTTTCTACAAGCTTGTTTATTAATTCATAAAGCGGACGCATGTATTCACCGGCAGCCGGGTCCATGTTGTTAAGTGCCTTCTGAGCCTCGGCATTGTTCTTTACAAGATAATGTGAATATGGATAAACAATTGATGAAATAATGTTTGCATCTCCACCGGTGTAGCCCATCATAGGAGCCTTGTAGCCGGCGGCTTTAAATTTCTGACATACATCCAGAAGTTCAGGCAAAATAGTCGGAATGTTAAGATTTTCTTTCTTAAACAAATCTTCATTTACAAGCATACCGTAGCCCTGTGAATACATCGGCAGCATAGGAACTTTACCACTGCTTGTTTTAAGAAGGTTTCCTTCGTAAATGCAGTTGAGGTTTATTTTAAGCTCAGGTGAAGATAAATCCTCTGCAATTTCAAAAAGGGCTGCGTACTGTTCTCTGTCCATCATCCACGGAAACAAAAAGAAAATATCAGGTGCTTCGTCGCTGGCAAGAGAAGAGGCAATTATATTGTTATAGTTATCAAGATAAGAATATGAAAGTTCTACATCAGGATAAAATTGATTAAAGCGGTCAAACTCTGCTTCTAGTGCTTCGAAATTGCTGTAGTTTCCACAAACTTTAATTGTTGCTTTTGTGTCTGTTGCAAGTGCCGGCGCAAACGGTTTTTCGACAATCTTCTTTGATTTTTTGCAGCCCACTGTCATGGCAAGCCCAGCGCATAAAGCAATCACTCCAACAAGTTTAAATACATTTCTAGCTTTCATAATTACCTCCAGCGATTCGTCTTATTTCTTTTATTACTACCTTAACATCAATTGGTTTTGCAATATGACCATTCATGCCGGCCTCTATACATTCGGCAACGTTTTCCGAAAAAGCATCGGCAGTCATAGCAATAATAGGAATTGTTTTTGCAACAGGATTAGCAAGCTTGCGGATTGCTCTTGTTGCATCAAGTCCGTTCATCACAGGCATCTGAATATCCATAAAAATCATGTCGTACTGCTTTTCAACGGCGCTTTCCATAAGGGTTACGGCTTCTTCTCCGTTGCAGGCACGCACAGAAGTAATGCCGTGCATCTCAAGGAAGGTGCTTACAATTTCGTAGTTGATATCAATATCTTCTGCAATAAGAATATTCATTCCGGCAATGTCAGAATTATTTTCTTCCGGAGTATCTTGATCAGTTTGAATATGAAGAACTTCTGTAATTGTTTTGTAAAGTGAAGAACGGAAAAGCGGCTTACTTATGAATCCGTTAATTCCGGCTTTCTTTGCATCTTCTTCGATTGTGGACCAGTCGTAGGCAGAAACAAGAAGAATAGGAATTTTTTCTCCGGCTTTTTCGCGAATCTTTTTTGTAAGTTCAATACCATTCATGCCCGGCATTCTCCAGTCAAGAATAATGATGTTGAACGGATTCGAATCTTTAATGTGTTGTTCTATAAGACTCAAGCCTTCTGAGCCCGAAGAAGCTGTCTCTGAATTAGCGCCAAGAGCCTTGAGGGTATCCTGTGCAGTTTCGAGCAGAACATCATCATCATCAATAATCAAAACATTAATTGGTGGCAGTACCATTTCTGCTTCAGGCATTTCGGAAACAGGCAGTTCAAGTGTAACAGTAAAAGTAGTTCCTTCGCCAACTACGCTCTGGCATTCAATTGTTCCGTTCATAAGGTCAATCATTTTTTTTGTAATTGCAAGACCAAGACCTGTTCCCTGAATTGCATTGATTCGGCTGTCTGTCTGGCGCATAAACGGCTCGTACATTTTTTCCATGAACTCTTTTGACATACCGATTCCGGTATCCTGAACAATGTAAGTGAGCTTTATTGTATTTTCTGCAGTGCCGGGTTCTTCCTCCATGTCAACGCAAACCTGTCCGCCTTTTGGAGTATACTTGAGCGCGTTCGAAAGCAGGTTAATGAAAATCTGATTTATGCGAAGCTTATCTGCAAATAAAAATTCGTCCTTGATATTTTTGTTTCTGAATCTGAAATCAATATCCTTTTCGCGTACAATAGGCTGCGAAAGATTAACAAGATTTTCTGCAGACTCAACAATAGAGAAACTAACAGGTGTCAAAGTAATCTTACCGCTTTCAACTTTAGAAATATCAAGAATATCATTTATAAGGGTGAGCAGGTGATTACTTGCCATAGAAATCTTTTTAAGGTTTGTAGAAACAGAAGCAGGGTCGTTTACATTTTTTTCTGTAATAGTCGTAAGTCCGATTATAGCATTCATAGGAGTACGGATATCATGCGACATTGTAGAAAGAAAATCGGTTTTTGCCTGGTTAGCGGCATCTGCGGCCTTGGCTGTAATTTCGAGTTTATGATTGAGTGACAGCATAGAAATAATATCAAGCGTCATCAAAATCAAAAGCGAAGCAACAACAACACCAAGCAGCGTCCAGTCTATAGATTCAGGCACAAGGTCTGTAACAGGAATTGTAGAAACAATATACCACTCTTCGTTTGTGTCTATGAGAGTGAAAGCATTAAAGCAGTGCTGCCCCTTTGAGTTGAGCATTTCAAAAGTTCCAGAAGGCTGCTTAAAGATTTCTTCTATTTTAATGTAATCTGCATTGCTTTTAAGATTATAGGAATTATAAAATTCAAACAGGTTAGAGTTTTTAAAAGCCGAACCTTTGATAATGTAGTTTCCGTCAAGGTCAATTATTGCAATGTCTGCGTTTTTATATTTGTCGGTAGGGAAGGCCCATTTTTCTTCGACAACAGAAATAGGAACAACACGCAAAAGATAACAGCTTTCTTTGCGGCCGGTTTCTTCATTCAAAAGTTCAACCATATTATAAAATGCAATACACTGAATTCCTGTCACCGGATTTGTATAACTTCGGGTAACGTTGAGCTCGCTTCCAAGCGCATCGACAGTATGAAAAACCGGGAGTGATTTATACGACACACCAAAGTTATCGGACGCTCCGGGGTTCGCATCTGTAGAAAGGCCTGTAAGTGTATCTGCCTTAATAATGTGTCCGTTGATTTTTGGATTAGTTTTTGCAATGCGTACATATTCTACAGCCTGTTCCATTGTAAGATCCTGAGCGTTTATGTATTTGACCCAGGAATTACAGTTGCGTTGTTCACCTTCAAGATAGTTAGTTGTAACTAACTCAGCACTATAGGTGATGTTTTCAAAGTTTTCTTTTTCAATATCAACATCAATTGTACGTTCGTGTCTTGCATAATTTGCAACAAAGAAAATTACAAAAGCGATTATAAGTATATTAGCAATAAGCAGCAGAAATCTTTTCATAATAAGTATCCGGATTTTTATTCTTTAGCAATGTCGCGGAAAACTTCGAGCTGTTTGGCTATCTCACTGAACATGGTTTGATAGTCTGCTCCGGAATCGCGCGCACGCAAAGGTTCAACAATTTCTTCTACAGCCTTGAAAAGTGGAGTAAGGTGAAGGTTTCCTGCAACACCTTTGAGGGCGTGAGCATCTTCAAAAGCGGCATCAAGATTTTTGTCATCAAGATTTTTTTTAAGAGAATCAAAGCGTTCGTTTGCAAGACCTTTGCGAATCATTTTAAAATAAAAGTCTTCGTTGTTCATGCAAAGTTCAAGACCACCAGCATAATCAGCACCGGCAGAAATCAATTCGTCTTTTGTCATGGTCGCTCCTTACCCAACCGGTAATCGTTCCTTTTCGTCATACATAAATACAAAGAAAATGTTGCCGTAAACTTTATGATGGACAAGGTGTCCCAGATCTTCTACGACTTTAACGTTTCCCTTCTTTGTGATGATGCGGTATTTAACATAGTCGCGCATTTTGTTGCTTGAATTAATCTGACTCCAGATTGCTTCTTCTGTCTTAACAAGATCCTTAGGATGCACAACATTTCTAAAGCTATGCTTTGTATACTCAAGGAATTCCTTAATTGTGTCGCATTCAAAAAGCTCAAGGATTTCCTTTGAAACATAAAGAATATCCTCGTTGCCGCTTGCCTTGTAAACAAGAATAGAGCCGGAACTTCGTTGAACATATCCTTTGTAAACCAGAAGCCCCAGCGGTCTTCAAAGAACTCTGCGTTTTCCTTGCCTTCAATACGAGGAATTTTTCCGGTGCGTGCTTCGAGCAAGAAGTCAGTTGTTGGCATTGGTTTACCGTAATAAAAGCCCTGAATTTTTTCACAGCCAACATCCTGCAAAAACTCCAGCTGCTCGCGGTTTTCTATTCCTTCGCAAAGCGTGTGGATTCCAAGATGCTGTGCCATGCGGATTATATCTGTAATAATCTGGCCGTTTTTACCTTCCGGATTGAACTCACGCATAAAGCCCATATCAAGCTTGATAAGATCAAAGTTGTGTTTCTGCAAAACATTAAGAGAAGCAAAGCCGTCTCCAAAGTCGTCCATCCATACTTTAAATCCTGCCTTGTGGAAGCGGGCAATCTGCTCTTCCAGATAGTCGTGATTGCTCGAGAAGGCACTTTCGGTAACTTCGATTACTAAAAGCTCGTGAGGGTAGTTGTACTTGTTTGTAATCATCGAAATTTCTTCTACCATGTCGCACTGGTCAAAATCATTGCGCGAAAAGTTTACGCTTATTGGAACCTGCCTGATTCCTTTTTCCTTGCGGTCTGCGGCTTCCCGGCAAACTTCTTCTACCATGTACAAATCCATTTTTGCACTAAGCTTGTAATCTTCTATAACCGGAATAAAAATTCCCGGAGAAAGCATTCCTTTTCGTGGATCCTGCCAGCGGGCCAAGGCTTCAAAATTACAGATTTCGCCTGTAATAGAGCGGACAATCGGCTGATAAAAAACCTTTACCCAATGCTCGCGCAAGGCCTGGTCAAAATATTCAAGAACATGCTGTCTGTCTTCGAATTGTTTTAAAACTGCTTTATCAAAAATCGAAATATGCTTGCTCATATCACCGCGAATATGATTGCAGGCAAGATGTGCATAATCAATTGCGTTAGATGGGTCTACCGGTTCATCCTGCTCTATGAAAACACCAACCTGAAAATCAATGACTTTTCCACGGCCGGTTGCTTTTATTTTGTCAAGGAAGGACGGAATCATTTTTGGAAACTCTGTTGCGTCACCCATAACGGCAAAATGGTCATCACTCAAGCGGCAGACAGGCATATCGGTAAAGCATGCCTGAAGCATCTGTCCCACACGGTAAAGAAGCTTGTCGCCTTCCGAAAAACTGTAGTGAGTGTTATATGCTTTCATGTTCAGAATATTAAAGAAAGCATAAGCCGCCTTTGAACCCATCTTTCTAAGATTCATTCGTTCAAGTTCGCAAAGCTTTGTAAAGAACATAAGGTTTGGCAAATCTGTAAGCTTATCTTTTTCTGTTTCGCGGATAATATAAGTTTCTTCGGCATGAAGAATTGTTTTTGCAACACGCGCAAGAATAAGGCGAGGCATTTCAAATGGTTTTACAATAAAATCGTAAGCGCCATGTTCAAGACTTTCAATTTCTGCTTCCTGATGTGCTGTAAGAATCATTACAGGAATGTGGCTTAGCATTTCGTCTTTGCGGATTTCGGAAAGAACTTCGAGTCCGCTCTTTTTTGGCATGTTAAGATCAAGCAGAATGCACGAAAGAATGTTTCTGTCACGTCTTATGCATTGCATTGCTTCTTCGCCGTCGCATGCATATTCAACCTTATATTTTTCATGAAGAATATTGCCTAAAAGTTCGCGATTAATTTCTTCATCATCAACAACGAGTACAAGTTTCTTATTCTGTGTTTTTTTGTTTCCATATATAATATTTTACAATGAGAATTTGATTTTTTCCACATAAAACGGTAAAGTTTATGTATGAAGACAAAATCCATTACATTAATGTTTGTTATTATTGCAATTCTTTTAGGCGCAGGATTTCTGGCTTCCAAAAAATTTATTCATAAAAGTGAAAAAGTTGTAACACGCGCCAAAATTGTTACTCCAAAAGGCACTCAAAGCTCCGAAACCGATGAAGATGCAGACAGGCAGAATTCGGGCTTTAATTCAGAAAATTTCGACACATTTATAGAACTTCTTCCTTCAGAAACTCTTATTAATACACTTACAATTGATTTTAATAATGACGGCTATGATGACGAGGTAATCACTGTAAGGCGCATTGGTTCAGAAGTTTTTACAATCATTCCAGGGCTTTTTAATCCAGAAACTGCAGATTATGACAGGCTTGATGATATTCCTACATCAATTTCAAAAATCAGGACTTTTTCTCTTTCGGGAATGGATTTGATTGGAGACCACAGAAATGCGCTTATTTATCAGGGAGTTGCAGATAATGAAAATTATGTAATGCAGCTCTTTTTGTGGGAAGAAGCCGGAGATTCAGAAGAAAGCGGCGAACTTGTAAAAATTGGCGATTTTACTTCGGACGGAACAGTTTTTATTCAGCAGGTTGAACGCTCCGATTCATATCAGCTTTCTCTTTCAAGAGGCGAAAGTTTTTCTGTCTGGGTTTATGAATCCGAAAAAACTGTTGATGAAAAAGGCAATGTTGTTCCAGGGCAGAATCAGATTCAAAAAGAATATAAATGGGAACCGTCTTCTGGAGTTTATGAGCTTACAAACGAAATTAAAGTTACTGCGGGAAAGCTTGCCGCAAATGAACTTTCACGTATTCAGGATGGAACTGTAGAAACCTTTGCTGCCTTTCTTGATGGGCTTTGGTATAAAACTTCAAGTGATGATGGTGTTCTGCGTTATATTTATTTTAATTATGAAAAGCTCGAAATTATTCTGCTTCAGTCTGATTCGCAGGAAGTTTATGAATGGGATGACAGCAAGCTTCGTCATAATGGAATTTATCTTTATACCGTCAATTCTGATATTACAAACCTGCAGCGCCGTTTTGATATTCTTTTGAATTCTGTAGAAGAAATCAAAATTACACTTTATGATTCGATAGGTCTTACAATTAAAGAAAGCTCTGTGTGGGATGGCCAGTATAAAAAGTTAAGTTTGCAGAGCTCTATTGAAGAAACAAATACAGAAGAAAAAAATCAGTATGTTGATGCCCTGGAAGCTCAGGAACTGTGGACAACAACAGATGGAATGAATACTCTTGTGATGGCTGATCACCGTTATACCTTTACTTTTGACGGCATGCAGGAAGAAGGCCTTTATTCGGCAATGAAAATCGGTTCGTATAATGTTCTGGAGCTGCGTTCAACTTCCTTTAATTCAACGCTTAATCAAACATACGCAATGGAATTCGGCACAAAAATTGTTACCGAAACCGTAAAAAAACAAACCGTAGAAAAAGTCGTTACCGATTATGACACAATCATCTTTACCCCGGTAAAAATCACCCCAACAGATTGTTTCGCAACTGACGGGCGTTCATATACATTCACCATTATGAATTGATACATTTCTTTTTTTTCTATATAATTATACTTTATGAATGCTAATGAACTCCGCTCAAAATACATTGAGTTTTTTAAAAGTAAAAATCACGCTGTAATTTCGGGACAGTCTTTAATTCCTGAAAATGACCCGTCTGTTTTGTTTACAACTGCGGGAATGCATCCGCTTGTACCTTACCTGCTTGGTGAAACTCATCCTGCGGGAACACGTCTTACAGATTATCAGAAATGTGTACGTACTGGTGATATTGATGAAGTAGGAGACCCAAGTCATCTTACTTGTTTTGAAATGCTTGGAAACTGGTCTTTAGGCGACTATTTTAAGAAAGAATCAATTGCTTTTTCTTATGAATTTTTGACAAGCAAGGACTGGCTTGCACTTGATCCAAGAAAAATTTCTGTAACAGTTTTTGCCGGTGACGAAAATGCACCTCGCGATGAAGAAGCTGCTCAGATTTGGAAAGATAACGGCATGCCGGAAGACAAGATTGCATACCTTCCTGCAAGCGATAACTGGTGGGCAGCAGGTCCTACAGGTCCTTGTGGTCCTGATACAGAAATCTTCTACTGGGTAGGCGAAGGTTTCCCTCCTGTTGGCAGCAACAAAGGCACCGACAGCGCTAACTGGATGGAAATCTGGAATAACGTTTTCATGCAGTACAACCGCATTGACGAAAAAACTCTTGTTCCTCTTCCAAAACAGAATGTAGATACAGGTATGGGACTTGAAAGAACAAATTGTATTTTGCAGGGAAAAACAAGCGTTTATCTTACAGAAGTTTTCCAGCCAATCATTAAGAAGATAGAAGACCTTGTTAATGAAGGCCCTTCGACAGGCTCAGGGACCCCGTACTCTTATGGTACTGACAGCGAAAAGGATAAATCAGTTCGAATCATTGCAGATCATACACGTTCTGCCGTATTTATTCTTGGTGACCAGAAAGGTGTTACTCCAGACCGCGTTGGTGCCGGCTATGTTCTTCGCCGCTTGATTCGTCGTGCAGTTCGTCACGGAATGAAGCTTGGTATTGAAAAAGACTTCCTTGCTCAGATTGCAGAAACTGTAATCGAAAACTTTAAGGGACCTTATCCAGAGCTTGAACAGAATCATGACAAGGTTTGCAAGGAGCTCACAGCAGAAGAAGCAAAGTTCCGTCAGACACTCAAGAAGGGTGAAGCAGAATTCCAGAAATTGCTCCCTAACCTCATGAAGAATCCTAAGAAAATCATCAGCGGTAAGGTTGCTTACAATCTGTACGAAACTTACGGATATCCTCTTGAACTTACTCAGGAGCTTGGTGCAGAAAACGGCTTTACTGTAGACGTAGAAGGCTTTAAAGAAGCAGAACGCAAGCATCAGGAAGCTTCGAAGACTGTAGACGCAGGTGCCGCAAAGGGTGGTCTTGCAGAACAGTCAGAAGTTACAACTAAATATCACACTGCAACTCACCTTTTGCAGCAGGCACTGGTAAACGTTCTTGGCGACCAGGTTGCTCAGAAAGGTTCAAATATTAACAACGAGCGTATGCGCTTTGACTTTACTTTTGAACGTCCGATGACTGCTGAAGAAATCAAAAAGGTAGAAGACATTGTAAACGAAAAGATTAAGGAAGATCTTCCTGTTACAATGGAAGTTATGCCGCTCGACAAGGCAAAGGCAGAGGGTGCACGTGCTTTGTTTACAAATAAATATGGTGAAGATGTAAAGGTTTACACAATTGGTCGTGATCCTAAATCAGACTGGTTCAGCAAGGAAGTTTGCGGTGGTCCTCATGTTCAGCATACAGCACAGATTGGTGATTTTAAGATTCAGAAGGAACAGAGTTCTTCTGCAGGTGTTCGCCGTATTCGTGCAGTTATTAGTGGTGGACTTCCATTGGAAGGCTAGAGTGTGCTTCGACAAGCTCAGCAACCCCGGGGCTTGCAGTAATATGTGGGACCTACAGCAATATGCGGGGTCCCTGAGCCTAGCTTGTCCTGAGCTTGTCGAAGGGAAGGGCCAAAAAATGTAACTACAAATATTAAGAATTGTTAATATAAAAGAAAAGATAAATGAGGTTTTTTATGAAAAAGATTGTTTTAGCTTTATCAATGCTTATGGCTGCAGCAGGAATGGCATTTGCTCAGTCATCAGATTTACAGGTTCTTGCTGTTGTAAAATACAACAAATCAGAATCTATTACAGTAAAGCAGCTTAAGACCCGTTGTGATACTTATGAAAAACAGCTTGGACAAAAGCTTACTCTTGATAATAAAAAAGAAGTATTGAGCTCTCTTATTGACGAAAAGCTTGTACTTCAGGCTGCTGCAAAGGCTGGAATTTCAATTCCTGACAGCACTGTTGATCAGTATTTTCTTGAAGCAATGAGCCAGTCGGTTGGTGTTTCTGTTACCGAAAAGCAGCTTAATGATCTTCTTAAGGAACAGAAAAATACAACTCTTGATGCAGAATTGCTTGCTCAGACAGGAATGAATGTTACAGAGTACAAAACATATCTTAAAAATCAGCTTATTGCACAGCAGTATGTACTTCAGCAGAAACAGGGTGACATCGAAAAAAATGCTACACCTACAGATGCCGAAATCCGTGCTTTCTATGAAGGAAATAAAGCTTCTTTTGTATGGAGCGATATGGTAAAGCTTCTTGCTGTTGGAGTTCCTAAGGGTACAAATGCCGATAATGCAAAAAATAAGATTAACGAACTTAGAAATAAATATATTGATAAGAAAATCACAAAGGAACAGCTTATAAGTCAGTCGCAGATTGAAGGTTCCGGCTATACAGCGCAGGAAGGCCTTTTGCCAAAAACAGAAGCTGGTGCTGCTCAGATTGGTCTTACTTATGCAAGCATCCTTGGTCTTTATGAAATGAATGTAGGATATGTTTCAGACGTATCAGAAACAAACGATATATTTATTTTCCTTGTGCTTACAGATAAATATGCTGCAAAGCTTCTTTCGCTCAGCGATATTGTAAGTCCTGAATCAACAACAACTGTTTATGAATATATCCGTTCTGGACTTACACAGCAGAAAGCTCAGACATATATTCAGCAGGCAGCTTCTGAAGTTGCAGCAGAGCTTCGTAAACCAGAATATTATGAAGAAAAGAAAACTGGTGCTGCTCTTGATAAGCTTTTGAACTGGGGAGACTAAGGTGTCACGAAGAAAGGGTAGAATACTTGCTTTCCAGGCACTTTATTCCTGGGATGTAGGCCAGTCCTCACTGGAAGACATACTGAATTTTTCATGGATTTCTGAAAATACCCCTGTTGAAGAAACTACATTTGCTAGTATAATTATTTCGGGAACTGTAGAGCATGTTGCAGAAATTGATGAGCTTATAAAATCACATCTTTCTGCAAACTGGACTCTTGAAAGAATAAATAAGGTTTCGCTGGCCATTCTGCGTACAAGCATTTACGAAATGAAATTCCAGACAGGTTCTGAGCCAAAAATCGTTATTGATGAGGCTGTAAATATTGCACGTGAATATGGACTCGAAGATTCTTACAAGTTTATTAATGCAGTACTTGATAAGATTGGAAAAGAAATTTAGAAAACAGACATTTTGCATTTTTACAATTCTTACAATAATTGCTCTGCTTTTATGTGCTTCGTGTAAATTAAAGGCAGAGCAAAAGTCGTTAACAACCCATTTTGAAATGTGCGATATCCTTATTGCCGATAATCAATTTTCTGATGCAGTTAAGGAACTTAAAAAAATCGAAAAAGAAGTGTATGATTCCTGGTCGTACATTGGTGTTTATAAGCGTTATATCAGAATTGGCGAAGATAAACGTGCCGAAAAAATCATCAAAAAAGCACTTAAAAAGAACAGTCACAATCATGAGCTTATAGCTGTTTATTCTACATATCTGTTGCGTCATAACCGTATTGATGAAGCAAAAAAAATGTCCGAAGAGCTTAAGGGAACTAAATATGGTTCTATTTATTCGGAAGCAGTTTTAAGAGTTGCTAAGCGCGAAAGTCTTGGCAGTTCTGGTTACGAATTCTTTAAGGATTCAAAATATTATTCAATTTATCTTGATGCCTATCGCGGCAGTCTTAATCCACTCTGGCTCAGGAATTGTGCCGTTTTCAATCTAAAGGATGGCCTGTTCGAAAATGCTGCAGCGCTTCTTCCTGCTTCTTATTCCGATGCAGATGATGCTTATTTCTGGGCACTTGTTCTTTTTGATTCAGGAAAATATTACGAATCTATTGATGCTCTTGAGGCTTCTAAAAGCTTCCTTTCTGATTATCCGGATACTGTGAACCGAAAACTGTTTAAGGTTACAGAGGTAAAACAGATTGCCCTTGAATCTGATGCATATATGGCTGTTTCCGAAATTGAACAGTCAGAAGCAAAACGCCAGGAGCTTGTCTGTAAGCTTGATAATCTGGAAAAGCTTAGTCCCGAAGATGATGAGCTTCTTTCTGTGGTTGTTGTAAACAGTGCCATTTATGCCCGCAATCAATATGAAGATGATTCTTGTGCCGACCTTTTATTCTATGCTGTAAACCGCTGGCCTGATAATGTTGCAGCACTTATTCTTTATTCCGATTTTGCATATAACTCAAATCTTGAGCGGGAAGAGTCGTTTGAAATACAGAATCTGCGTGAAAATGGTATTTCTTCTGTTTCTATGGAAAAATATGATAACAGGCGAAAAATTCCGCTTAGTGATGCACTCTACAGACTCGAAAAGGCAATGGAACGTACCAAAGACCCGTATCTTTCTATTACGCGACTTGATTTAAAATACAAAATGGACAATTCCTTTACTGTAAAGGATAAAACTGTCGATTTGTGGCTCGAAATGGAAAAGAATTATACCGAGCAGGAAAAATATCAGGCTCTGCTTGTGCAGTATGTGTTGAGCTTCCTTTTAAAAACAAATCAAAAAGATGATGCAGAAATGCTGTTTGTAAAATATATTTCAAATGCCTTAAAGCTTGATGAAAAACAGGATTTCTGGATGCAGATAGAAAAGAATCTGTCTTCCCTGGATGTTCGTACTGCCGAACTTGCAGCGTGGTTTGCAACAGATCAAAAGAAATTTGATGAAGCCGTGCGTATTTACGAATATTGTGTTTATGAAAGCGGCGGAATTATGTATAAAGGAATTGTTTCACCGGTTGTATCTACAGTTTCCTGTATGAATCTTGCCGATATTTATTTTTCTACCGGTAAAAAAGACAAAGCTCTTGATTTGTATGGAAAAGCAGCAGGACGTGAAAGCCGAAATTATCTTCGTTCCGAGATTTTCTATAGAATTGCAAATATTTATGCTGCAGGCGGAGACAAAAAAAATGCCCTGCGTTCTGCAGAATATGCAATTTTGCTTTATCCTGATAACGCAAGGGCATCTCTTCTTAAAGAAAAGATTTCACAATAACTTATTCGACAACAGCAATAATATCTGCCATCTTCAAGATTAAATGGTCTTCGCCATCAATTTTTATAGGGGTGCCTGCGTATTTGTCGTACATGATGCGGTCGCCTTTTTTGAGTGTGATTTTTACTTCATCGGTTCCAGGTCCAACTTCAACAACAACAGCAGTCTGAGTTTTTTCCTGAGCAGCCTCCGGAATAATAAGTCCGCCGGCAGTTTTTGTTTCTGCTTTATCATTTTTTACAAGTACACGATCAGCTAATGGTTTGATTTTCATTTATTTTATCTCCTTAATAATCATTGTATTACTTTAAACATAATAAAAAATATGAAATTCGGCAAGTAAAAAAATATCATTAAAAAGGTGTAAACTATTTTTCCAATTTTTTCATAAGATTTAGAATAAGTAATCGCTCATCGACATCAAGTTTTTGGAAAGAGTTCAGAAAATCAAGTTTTTCTCCTGTAAGTGCAACAGAACTTTTATATTCTTTCCCTGTAACAAGATATTCGACTGAAACCTTTAGAGCCTTTGCAATTTTCTGTGCGTTGTATACACCAGGTTCCTGAGGATTTAATTTCAGATAATTATCAATAGTTCGTTTGCTTATACCTGTACTATCAGCCAAAGTCTTCGCAGACACTCCTTGATATTCCATTTCATCTCTAAGTCTTTCTCTGAAATCCATTTTCTAATGATACACTTTTTAGAGTAGAAAAATTGTTTAATTTGCTTTTTTAAAAGTATGATTGTATAATAAATACTCGAAAAAGCGTAGCGACTTAGTGTTTATTACCTTTTTTGGAGGAAAAGACTGTTTGATATGAAGTGTTTTAATATAGAACGTTTGAAAAAACATAAACAAGCTTTATTTATTTCCCTTATATTTCTTCTTTTGTTTTCTTCTTGCAAAATAAAAGTTTCTCCAGAAAAGAAAACTGTTATTATAGGAATAAAAATCGCTTCTTTGCCAGAAAAGACAGTTTATCATGTTGGTGAATCTGTTGATTATACAGGTTTGAAAGTAATTGCGTTATATTCTGATGAACATGAAAAAGAAATTACAGATTATGTTATTACATTGGAAGAAGGGACAGTCTTTGAAAACATTCAGGAATATACAATAGAAGTACAGTATAAAAAATTCTCACAGACTTTTAGTATTAGTATATTACCTGTTATAACAGGAATAAAAATCGCATTTTTACCCGAAAAGACAGTTTATCATGTTGGTGAATCTGTTAATTATAGAGGTTTGAAAGTAAGTACTCTATATTCTGACGAACATGAAGAAGAAATTGAGGACTATACGATTTCTTTAGAAGATGGGACAATTCTTGAAAATGCAAAAACATATATAATAGAAGTTTTGTATAAGGATTTTTCTACAACTTTTGAAATAGAAGTACTGCCAAATCAAGTTAGCGTGATTCAAGTAACTTTACCAGAGCATTTTGATATTGAAAATTTGTTGTTATACGAAGACACAAATAAAACATTTACAGCAAAAACAGGTTTTGAATCATATACATGGTGGTTGGATTCGGAAAAACTTTTAAATCAAACTGCAACTTATACTTTAAATACATCAAATCTTTCTTTTGGTTATCATTCAATAATGATTGTTGTAAAAAATTCTGCTGGTGAACAATATTCTGCAACAGCTGTCATAAATATTTTGAGAGAAGGGATATAAAGATGAAAAGAAAGAATCCTCTTTTTTCTATTATATTGCTAGGTTTTCTGATTTTTTCTTGTTCGCAAACATCATTTAAAATGATGGAAGAAAAAACATCAGATTCTTTCATAACAATTACGTTACAAGGTTTGTCATCAAGAACTATTTTGCCAGAAAAATATAATTATACAGATTTTGAATATGAATTATATGGTACTGATTCAAATGGCGAACAAAGTTTAATGCAACATTGGATAACTTATGAAAGTATGGTTTCTTCAAAGGTTAACATTAAACCTGGGGAATGGATTTTAGAACTTCATGCATTAAAAAATTCTGAAATAGCATTAACTGGAGTTGTCTATACAAACATTCAATTTGGGGAAAACTCTGTTTCATTTACCTTAACAGAATCATCATATGGCAATGGTAATTTGTTTATAGAATTGTATGTTTCTGAAAATACAGCACAAAAGATTGAAGCAGTGATTCTTAAAGATGATGGTTTACCAATGGAAGAATTTGGAAAGACAATTCTACTCTCAGAGTATGATTCCATAAAGGGGGAAAAACAAGGTTATTTATCAATTGAAGACATTCCAAAAGGCTATTATCTAATTCGTTTTTTCCTTTATAAAAATGAAACTGATGTTAATTATTCTTCAGTTTATAATACTTTTGCTCGCATTGAACCATGCTTTACGAGTGCTGGAATTGAAGAAATTGATTTATTGGAAAGCTTGTATGAGGTTTCAATTCCGCTTGATCATATAGAAATTGCGACAAAGCCAAATACGACAATTTATTATGTTGATCAAAATCTTTCTCTTGAAGGTTTGGAAGTTAATGCTTGTTATAAAGATGGAAGAAAAGAGAAAATAACGAACTATACAACTTCAATAGAAGATGGAGGTATTCTTGCTCAAACAGACAGACTTGTTACTATTGCTTATGGAGAGTATACAGATTCTATTGAAATAACGGTTTTACCAAATAGTCTGGAAGGTATTTATGTGACAGTTCCAACTATGGAACAGGACATATCAGATTTATTGTCTTATTCATACAGCACAAACATTTTTACAGCAAAAAATGGATTTTCAACTTATGAATGGTGGTTAGATGAAGAAAAACTGAATAATCAAACACGATATTTTACAATTGATTCATCGAAACAATTACCAGGTAATCATAACCTTATGCTTGTGGTACAGGATTATTCTGGGAAAAAATATTCCGCGTCATCTGAGTTTGTTATTTGTGATAGTTCTTTGTCGTTTATAAAATTTGCAATAGAAAATATAACGGAAGTTTCCAATCTATTATCATTTGATGAAACTTCGTTTACTGCAAGTTCTGGATTCACTATGTACACATGGTGGATTGATGATATAAAACAAACAGTGAATGCAGCAGCTCTTGCTTTACCAGAAAATCTTACCTCTGGTCATCATACTGTAACTGTTATTGTAAAAGATAATCAAAACAATTATTTTTCTGAAACCAAAACTGTTTCTATTACGAAAGAAAATCTTAAATTGGATGAAGGAATAAATACCAAGGTAATTATAAAGGTGTCGGATTATCAAGATATCAATGATTTGTTGTTGTATGACGAAAGTTTAAAGCGTTTTATAGCAAAAAAAGGATATTCGAATTATGCCTGGTGGATTGATGGTATAAAGCAAAACGAAACAAAAAGTTATTATGAAATTACCGACAAAATTAGCAAGGGTAATCATTCTCTTATAATTGTAGTCCAAAATTCGGGTGGAAATTATTATTCAACTACAAAGAATTTTTATGTTTCAACAGAAAACTTACAGTTGGATGATAATAGCGACACAACAAAGATTTATATAAGTTTTAATGATTATGTTGATATCACTGATTTAATAACCTACGAAAGTGAAAATCAAAAATTTAATGCCAAAAATGGATACACAACGTATTCATGGTGGATAGATGGTACAAAAACAAATGAAACAAGTAAATCATTCATATTCAAAGAATCTGATTATCCAATTGGCAATCATACAGTAATGCTTGTTGTAAAAGATTCGTCTGGTAATACATATTCTGCATCAAAAATCTTTACAATTTCTGGTACTTATACAGATACAAATTGTGCAAATACTGTCATCTATGTGGTTCTTCCAAAATATCAGGAAGTTAAAGATTTGTTGATTTATGAAGATTCTCTTTTCTATGCAAAAACTGGTTTTGTAACTTATGCCTGGTGGGTTGATGATGTAAAAACTTCACAAGAAGGAAAGAGATTTAGCATTGGTAATCTTAGTAGAGGAAATCATTCTCTTATGCTGGTTGTTGAGTCAGAATCAGGAAATGTGTATTCCGCTACATCAGAAATAGTAATTTATTAGTAATTTATAGAAGAAGGAGAATTATATGAAAATCAAAAACTTAATGATTGTTGCTGGAACATTGTTGTTTATGGCTTTTTTTATTGGATGTAATAATGACAATGTTGCTTCGGATTATGAAGACCGTGCTTTTATTACGGTCGGTATCTCAGATGAATCTGCAAGAACAGTTCTGCCAACTGCACTTACTCGAGATGAACTTTCGTTTGTTTTGAAAGGCAGAAAAGCATCTGAAAGTGCTATGACGCAACTTGGTTCTTGGACAAGTTATACAGCTTTACAGAGTATGACAAGAATTGAACTGACTACCGGTAATTGGTATTTTACATTGGAAGCATCCAAAGACGATACGATAGTTCTTACTTCAACTATTTCAAAATCAATAAACTATGGTAATAACAGTTTGTCTTTTACCCTTGGAGAGGCTCCCACAGGAAACGGTAGTTTGAATGTTAGATTTAGTTATCCTGCAAATGGTATTGCAAAAGTTACAGCAGGTCTTTTTGATCTATCAGGAAACGCAGTAACTGGTTATGCTGCTCAAAATCTTACAGCAACTACAGCTAATGGAAAATCCACAGTTACATACAATAAAACTTCTGTTCCAAAAGGTTCATATATTCTTCGTTTTTATTTGTATCAAAATGCTTCTGATTCAATATACATAAATACTTATGGTGTAATAGTTCGTGTTGCACCTGGTTGTGCTACTACAGGAGCAGAGGAAATCGAAAAATTAAATACAGTTTATTCTATTACTTATGAATTAAACGGAGGAACCTGGGATGATGATATTTATATCCCTCTTTCTTATACAAACTATACAACAATTACATTACCAGTTACATTGTCTAAGAGCGGTTCCGTATTTGCTGGATGGTTTGACAACGACGGACTTACAGGTCAAAGAATAAATGAAATACCATTAGGAACAGATGGAAATAAAACTTATTATGCAAAATGGATTACAGAACTAACTGGTACTACTTCTGAATTCTATTCAGCCCTTAATGGATGTAATAATGGTACTGTCACTGTAAAAATCACAGACACGAATCCGTCAATGAGTTATATACGAACAGCTCTTGATTCAACAGGTGTAAAAGTAAACTTAGATTTGTCTGAATGTACAGGTCTTACAACAATTCCAGAGCGGACATTTGCTAATTGCACAAATCTTTCTGGAATAACACTTCCTTCTTCATTAACTTCAATTGCAGATTCTGCTTTTATGAATAATACAATTATGTCCTCTATTGTAATTCCAAATTCTGTTCAGACTATTGGAAAACAAGCTTTCTCTGGCTGTGATGCATTAACAACTTTGGATCTTGGATCTGGTGTAAAGACAATTGGTTATGGTGCATTTGAAGATTGTTCTTCTCTTGCTTCTGCTGATGTGCCTGATAGTGTAATATCTTTGGGTGAACGCGCATTTACTGATTGTTCAGAATTGGAAAGCGTAGAGTTGGGCGAGGCTGTTACAACTATTAATGCAAATTGTTTCTCTGGTTGTTTAAAACTTACTTCTGTAACAATGAGTAATAATGTTGTAGTTATTTCAAACAATGCATTTGCAGATTGTAAAAAACTTGCCACATTAACACTTTCTGATACATTAGAAAATATTGGTAAAAATGTATTTGCAGGTTGTACAGAACTTTCAACACTTGTAATTCCAGAAACTGTAGTTTCCATAGACAATAACGCCTTTGAAAACTGTGGAAAACTTACAAGCCTTGTTATTCCAGATAATGTAACAACAATAGGAAGTTATGTTTTCAAGGGATGCAAAAACATTGCCATAACAATTAACAATACACTCCTTAATTCTATTGCTCCGGCAGCAGACGCTACAAGCAAAGAAAACACTCTTCTTGCAGGATGCAAAAACTACACAATTGCAGTCGTTGGCGGAACAACAACTCTTGCTGCATACTGCTTCTATAATTGTACAGAATTAAAGACTATTACATTCCCTTCTAATTTGACCGAGATTGGTAACTATTGTTTCTATAACTGTACAGGATTAACAACTCTGTCTTTACCAAGTGGACTAACTACAATAGGAAATTATGCATTTGCAAGGTGTACTGGATTTTCAGTTATTTCTTTACCAAATTCAGTTACAAGCATTGGAACTTATGTTTTATCTGCCTGTTCTAATTTGATAAATCTAACTTTGTCTAATACGTTGCAGACAATCGGTAAATATGCATTTGAAAAATGTGTAAAACTTTCTCATATTGTTATTCCAGATTCTGTTACAACGATTGGGGAATGTGTATTTAACGAAATTTCCAATATAGAAATCACAATCAAGAATGGGCTTTTGACGGGTTTTGCGCCTACATCGCAATCATTTAAGAACAGGTTTTTCAGTGGCTGTTCTGATTATTGTGTTGTACTTTCTTCTGCATCAACAGCTATCAGTGATTATGTTTTTGCAAACTGTTCATCATTAAAGTCAATTACAATTCCAGACACAGTTCTTTCTATAGGAAAATATGCATTCTACAATTGTAGTTCTTTGGAAGAAATTTCTGTTCCAAGTTCTGTTGCAACAATTGGGGAATATGCATTTTATGGTTGTTCTTCTGCAGAAGAGATTACGTTGCCGAATAGTATTGAGGTAATTAACGAAAATACTTTTGATGGTTGTTCATCACTTGAAGTAATTCAGATTCCTTTAGATGTTACAAGCATTGGCAATTACGCCTTTGCTAATTGCACTGTATTGGAAGAAATCGAGATTCCTTCTAGCGTGATAAGTATCGGTGATTATGCTTTTGCTGAATGTATCGCTTTGGAAGAAATCGAAATTCCTGATGATGTGATCAGTATAGGAGATTATGCGTTCTATAAATGCTCTTCACTGGAAAATATATCTATACCTCGTTTAATTACTCAAATATCTTCCTCGTGCTTCGGAAGTTGTTCAAAACTCCAAACAGTTACAATTACCTCTAATGTAACAAAGATTTCAGGTTCTGCATTTAGTCTTTGTAGTAGTCTGTCAACGATTAATGGTATGAGTGGAACATGGGTGTTATCTGGTTCTGGTAAAAAAATGACTGACAATTATGTGAATATATTACTTTCTACTATCTCTGGCTCATATTGGACTAAACAGTAAAGTGTAAGAAAAACTGATGGGGAGAGTTTATCAGAGTTTTATTACAAAGGATTTTTATGGAGAAAAAGAAATCAGAATTAGAACTTTATAAAATCGCTATAGAAGGTTATCAAAAACACTGGGATCATTATAATCACTGGATGAATATGTATGCCATCTTTAACGGCGCTTTGTTTGTGGGTTTGTATAACATAATAAAGGAATCAAAAGAAGAATTAATAATCTTTCAGTTATGCATTTGTGTTTTAGGTTGTATATCTTCGTGGTTCTGGTTATTTTCTGCAAGAGGTTTTTACAGATGGCTTATTTCATGGATAAAAGTTGTAAAGAAACATGAAAAGTATTTTATTGATGATATTTTGGCAATTTCGGATACTGAATTCAAATATAAAAAGATGTATGTTTACAATTTATTCATAAAAGCTGGGAATGAAAAATGTTTTGAGCTGAAACCTTTTTCATCACAGAAACTTACGCAGTGGTTTGCTGGGAGTGTCGCAATTGTTTGGTCAATAATATTTGTGTTATTTAATATACAAAGATTATATGAACTTGGAATTCTAACGGTAATTACATTTTCAATAGTTTTGATTAGCGTTGTTGTTGCTGGAGGTTTTTGGTTAGGTCGGGAATCGAGTTTAGATGTGTCTCATATTGTAATTTAAAAATAGGGAGGAGAACAATTTATGGTTTTGGAACGAGGCTGTAGCTTTTTTAAAAATTGTGGAATTCCTTGTTTTATAGGATGCATAATACTACTTAATAATAATTAACATTATATGTAATTCAATTGATTCTAATAAAAAAGAAATGTTTAATCCAAATATAACTATCTCAAAATTATATTGCAATAAGAATTTGACTGAAAAAGATTATCTTTGTATTGGTGAAAATATAAATGTGATACCTGATAGCTGTTTTAAAGGATTGAAAACATTAAAAAGAATAGATTTTAAAGGAGATATTTCTTATTTAGGAAAAAATGCATTCTTTGAATGCGAGAATCTTGAAGAAATAAACTTTTATGGAAAGCTTGATTATTATGATTCGGAGGTTTTTAAGAATTTAGAAAAACTTAAACGAATTTATTTTCAAGATATAAAAATAATTCAACAAAATACTTTTGCAAAATTATCTAGTTTGGAATATATTACAATAAAATCAGGATTAGAATTAATAGAAGATGGAGCATTCGAGAATTGTGAAAATTTAAAAATTTTAAGGCTCCCTCTCCCTGCTCCAACCATAGAAGATAAATATATCATTGATTCAGATTTCGTTGAGTTCATACATTCTAATTATCATACGATTAATTTTGGTAAAATGATATTTTGGAATAATAGTTGTATAGAATCTTTAATTATTCCTTATGATTGTAAAGAACTTTCTGAATGGATGTTTGCATGTTGTTCAAATCTTGAATACATCGAGATCCCTGATTCTGTTTCAAAAATTAATAAACATTGTTTTTCCGCGTGCCAATATATTAAAGAAATAAATTATTATGGGACTATTAGTAATTTTGCTTCCATCTATCCAACTTATAAATTAGAGTTAAATGCAGATTGTGTAATTAAGACTTCGGATTGCCCTAATGGAAAAACAGTGTCTGAATGGGTTGTTGAGAAATGAAAGATTAAATAAAAAAATAAAGAAGAGCTATCTCTTTTAAAAATCAATTTTCTCCAATACAACCTGTTCCGTATCTTTTTGCAAAAACATAATCATGTAGATTGGAAGATAAACAACCTTGTCTTTTTTGGAAACATTGCAATTAGCAAAAACTATACCTTCCTGCATCTGGTATTCTGGGTTTGAAAGGCAGTTGTTCATTGCAGAATGGATGATGTAGTCCTTACCACTTTTCACTTCGATTGGAAGGGCTTTGTTTTTGTATTCGATTACAAAGTCAAGTTCTCCAAGTCGGTTAGAATTATAATAGTAGAGTTTAAAGCCTTTTGAAATAAGTTCCTGAGCCACAGCATTCTCATAAATTCCACCGGCATTCAGAGCTTGATTTTTTGTAAGAAGCATTGTTTTTGTATTCATTCCGTATTCAGAAGTGAGCATTCCTACATCTGAAACATATAGTTTAAAAAGACTGCTTTTTTCGTTGAGTTTTAATGGTATGCGTGGTTCAGTGCTGTTAAAAACAGTCAATGCTACTCCTGCATTTTTGAGCCAGAGAAATGTATTCTGCACGCGTTCAAAGTGAAGTCCTTTTTGTAAATCTGTGACAATATAGCGACGGTTCTGTTTTAAGAGTTCAGCAGGAATAAGTTCATAAGCATTAGTGATAATAAGTCGTTTATCTTCGGCTTCGTATTGTGTAAAATCTAACTTATAAAGGTTTTGAATATCTTTGTGAATCTGCATTACATCGTTGATGTTACCAGTATCAGCAAAGCGGCTTACTGCTTCTGGCATTCCGCCAACTACAAGATAGCGTGTAAATAAATCAAGCATTTTCTGATTTACAACATCCATTACAGGTGTGCGATTTTCAAACGAGTTTTTCAAACTGCTGATTATGCTTTCATCTATATTTGTGATTTGCAGGAATTCTTCAAAATCTAATGGAAACATTTCTAAAATTGTCAAATATCCAATAGGAGCTGATGAAAGATTTGTAAGTTCTACACCAAGCAGTGAACCACTGAGGATATAACGATAACTGCCTTCTTCTGCAAAGAATTTGATTTTCGTAACCATTTCTTTATATTTCTGGACCTCATCTATAAAAATGACGGTTTTTCCTTTGGTGATTTTTTGTGTACTCAAAGTCGAAAAGCCTATTACAAGCTCTTCTACAGTACTTGCACTTGCTAAAACATCAACAGCGGCAGGGGTTTCTATCAGATTGATTTCAAAAAGATCTGCATTTTCGGATTTCATCACTTGGCGGATTGCATGAGTCTTACCAACTTGTCTTGCGCCTTTTACTAGGAGAGCTTTTTTTTCGTTGTTCTTATACCATTCTTGTATATATTTTTCGCTTTTTCGTACTAAATCCATTAGAATCCTCGTCTAGGTATATAATACAAGATTTTGTCAAAAATACAAGGTAAAAATATGTAAAATTGTCAAAAGTACAAGTTAAAAATAGCTGATATTGTCAAAAACACAAATCTCTATGTACCAGTCATTGCGAGGGAAAGCCTAAGCAATCTAAAACTCTTACTATTAGGAATGTGGTAGATTGCCACGTACTTCGTGCTCGCAATGACAATTTTTTTAAATTTTTCAAATATATGTTGACACACGACATATGTCGTGATATGATATATATATCGAGAGGCGATATAGCGAGAGTCGACCATGTTATGCCGCAGCTCAAGGAGAAGTTATTATGAAACAGACAAAACAGGAACCGCTTTCGGAAAGCTATTTTTATATTCTTCTGTGCCTTTCTAAGGGTGCAAACCACGGCTACGGTATTATGAAGATGACAGAAACACTTTCACAAGGCGAAGTAAAAATCGGGTCAGGTACAATGTACGGTGCAACCAGCAATATGATTAAAAAAGGCTGGATAAAGGAAATTGTATCGGACGAACCGGGATCAGAAAAAAAGAGACTTTATACTCTTACCCCGGAAGGAACAGAGGCTTTTAAGGCAGAAGTTGCACGTCTTAAGAGAATGATTAGCGCTATATAAGGAGATCCATATGAAAGAATACAAAAGAGTTTGGAATGTTTATTCAGCTTGGGATTATACCCGCGAAATTGAAGATTTGAATAAAATGTCAGACAACGGCTGGCAGCTTATTAAAGGCGGTTGTTTTTCTAATCGTTACAAGAAAAACGATTCAATGCGCTACCGATATCAGCTTGATTTTAATCCTAAAATCGAAGATATGGGCCGCTACATCGAAACTTTCCGTGAACAGGGTTGGGAATATGTTAACTCAACCTTCAACGGTTGGCACTACTTTAGAAAACTTTATGATCAGGCTGGCGATGATTACGAAATCTATAGTGATTCAGAATCGCTCAAGGAAATGCAGGCTAAATGGCAGAAAATGGGAGCAGGATGCATCATAACACTTTCATTGCTGGCAGTACTTAATTTATTCTTTACAATCAGATATTTCCGTTTTCATTCTGCACTTCTGACTTTGACTTTGATTATTGAAGCATTTGTTATTGGTCGTGGAGTATTTGTTCTTCGTAACCCTCAACGTGCCGATGGTCACAAACGCAGCTGGAACGGAATGCCTGCATTTTTCTCTATTCTTTTGATAGGAATTGTTGGTTCAATAGTTCTTATGGGACTTCACGGCAACAACAGCTTTAATACAAAGAGCGAAGATTACCCGCCAATTTCTTCTTCTATGGCAGATGCAGTTGACTGGGGTGATATGAAGGTTGTTTACCCTGATTTCTATAATTTTGAAGTCAGCGGCTACACAAGTTCACCTATGACATTTTCTGTAGTAAATACTCAGAGTGGTGAAGTTGTCAGCCAGATTCGTGTAGATTCTTCAAAAGCCAAAGACGGCAAAAAGTTTAAGGAAGACCATAACATCCTCCTTAAACGCGGAACCTACAAACTTTGCGGTTCCGACTTCGCCGGCGGGTCTTATGATCTGCATGTAAGTTTGAATTAAATTTAAATGGGCGTCATTGCGAGGTCTTTGGCATCGCAATGACGTTTTTTTATTTAAAAAGTTGTGGGAAAGAGCCTGCCTTTTCAACGGCATCTTCTAGAGACATGCCGGCAAAAGCCTGGGCTCCAAGATTTCGGCCGCTTTTTTTGTCTTCAATAAAGGCACCAACTACAATACCTGGAATTACGCTGTCAGGGTCGTTAGGTGCGTTTGGCCCGCCTAAGTCTGTGCGGCACCAGCCCGGGTCTGTAAGGTTAATGCAAACGTCGGTACCGTCGAGCTTTCCGGCAAGGTCGCTTGTTACTTTGTCGAGTGCGGCTTTACTTGCGCTGTAGCCTGCCTGTTCCGGTTCGTTTCGGATTCCGCTTGTTGTGTTTATTACACGGCCAAAGCCACGTTCAATCATTTTTGGAATAAAGTGATAGCAGAGCATCATTGGTGCAATTGTGTTTATAACAAAACTTGTTGAATAATCTTCTGCAGGAGTTTTCCAATAGTCTGTGCGGTATGCAATTTGAACTGCGGCGTCGTTGAATAAAATATCTACAGGTTTTCCGTGGGCATCAATTTCTTTTATCATTGCTTCAACCTGTGAAAGATCGCTTAATTCTGCGGCAATGTCATAGGCTTCTACGCCAAGTGCGCGGACTTCTTCAAGCACTGCCTTTGTGTGTTCAAGCGAGCGGCTATGAAGAATAAGATTACAGCCTTTTCCTGCCATAAATTTTGCAATTCTATAACCAATTCCTCTGTTAGCGCCAGTTATAAGCGCCCATTTGTTTTTAACGTCTGTCATTGTTGCTCCTGTGGGGTCCCTGAGGCTCTCGAAGGGCCCTTCACCAATCATTTCATTTGTTCAATTATCTGGTCACACCATTCGTTAAACTCCGGGTCTTCTACCTGGCATTCCGGATGTGACATTACATATTCTACTGTTTCGCGGATTCCCTGGTCTGCGCGCTTTGTTGCAACAAAATCTGGAACGAGTGCTTTAAGCTTGCTGCAGTCAAAAACTACAGAATTTGCTTTGTCACCAATGAGGCTTCCTGTAAAATCATAATTGCTGTGTGCGGCCAGATATGTCGAAGAAACATAAACCGGATGTAATGGTACTCCAAATGCGTCTGCAATGCACTGGTAAATCTGATTCCAGGTTACAGACTCATCACTCATAATCTGAACAGCTTCGCCAATTGCGTGAATGTTGCCCATAAGACCAACAAAACCCTTAGCAAAATCTGAATTGTGAGTGATTGTCCAAAGGCTTGTTCCATCGCCATGAATGATTACAGGTTCTCCTTCTTTAATGCGTTTTACAACCTGGTAGCTTCCCTTGTTTCCGTGAACACCAAGCGGAACACTGCGTTCATCGTAAGTGTGGCTTGGGCGGATAATTGTTACAGGAAACTGCTCATCGCGGTAAAGCTTCATTAAATAATCTTCGCAGGCAATTTTGTTGCGTGAGTATTCCCAATAAGGATTTGCAAGAGGAGTTTTTTCGCTGATGATATAATTACCACATGGTTTCTGGTAAGCTGAAGCCGAGCTTATGTACATAAACTGACGAACTTTTCCTTTAAGAAGGCGGTAGTCGCGTTCCAATTGTGATGGCACAAAACCAATAAAGTCGCAGGCAACGTCAAAGTTCTGGTCTTTTAGTTTCTCTGCTGTGGCTGCTTCGTCGTTTATGTCTACTGTGATAAAGTGTGCGCCATTAAGGGCGGGGTCACTGTTGCGGTTACCGCGGTTTATAAGGTATAGGTCCCAGCCTTTCTTTAACAGAAGCTTGGAAATTGCCATGCTTATAGTTCCGGTTCCGCCTATGAATAATGCTTTCATGTTGGTTCTCCTAAAAAAATACAGAAAATCGTCGAAACGATGTTTTTTATATCGTAGCGTCGACTGCTAATTTGTATATTAGTGCGATATCCTCAGATGACAACTTTACAAATCCACCTGTTGTTCCACCTTCTGGAAGGCCGAACTTTTTTACAAGGGTAGGGATATCTTCTTCCTTTGCACCAAGCTCGGCAAAGTTAATTGGCATTCCAATGCTGCGTAAGAAGAGGCGAAAGCGGCGGATACCTTCCAAAGCGGTTGCTTCTGGGTTTGCAAAATCCATCTTTACTCCCCAAACGCGGGTTGCCCACTGGCAGAAGCGCATAACATCATGTTTGTAAACGAACTCCATCCAGGCCGGCATAATTACTGCAAGTCCTGCACCGTGCGCACAATCATAAAGACCACTGAGCTCGTGTTCAATTCCATGGCTGTTCCAGTCCTGATCACGGCCAACACCAACAATATTATTGTGTGCAACCATTCCTGCCCACATTATATTTGCACGTGCTTCATAATCATTTGGATCTGCAATTACCTTTGGAGTTTCGTGAATCATTGCCTGAAGAACACCTTCACACAAGCGGTCTGTTGTTTCTACATTTTTAGTATTTGTAAAATAGCGTTCGCAAACATGAGCCATAATATCTGTAGCACCACAAGCTGTCTGGTAAGCAGGAAGTGTCTGAGTAAGGGCCGGGTTTAAGATTGAAAACTTTGGTCGGAGCATGTCGTTTCCAAGGCCGCGTTTAATCATTCCGTCTTTTTTTGTAATTACAGAATCTGGCGAACCTTCGCTGCCTGCTGCAGCAATTGTAAGGATTGTTGCGACTGGTAAAGCTGCTTTTGGCTGGGCAATATAGCTGTAAAAATCCCAGAAATCGCCATCGTAACATACACCAAGTGCAATTGCCTTAGAACTGTCTATTACGGATCCACCGCCTACTGCAAGTATAAAATCAACACCTTCGCGTTTGCAAAGGTCAATTCCTTCGTAAACTAAATCATCAAGAGGGTTAGGGTGAACGCCACCAAGCTCTACAAAATCAACACCTGCAGTCTTGAGTGATTCGCGTACACGTCCAAGAAGTCCTGACTTTTCTGCAGATTGACCACCAAAATGAAGCAGTACTTTACTTCCGCCAAATTCCTTTACCAGCGCTCCTGCCTGCGCTTCCATATCCTTTCCAAAAACAAATTTAGTTGGACTATAAAAAGTAAAATTATTCATAATAAAGTCTCCTATATATGTCGTGGATTTCTTCACTGTGTTCGCAAGGACGGTGTCATTTTGTCATTACGAACGTAGCGCCACGGTAATCCATACATAAAATATACAGGGAATAGCGAAAAAAAGAGGGGAAATTCTCTTGTTTTATTGAATGATTCTATATATCACTGTAAATAATTCGAAAAAACAGTTTATTGTCTGACCACGGCAAGATATTCTTTCAATCCGTTTGCATCGTTTTCGGAAAAAGTAAGATTCGTTTTATCGGAAATATAGCGGGCGGCGTACAGAAACATTTCTATTAAACTGTCTAGGGCGCGCCAGAATTCATCATAATCTGCACCGGCAAAGGATTTACAGATAAGGTTATATTCTTCTGTAGTCAGATATTTTTTATAAAATTTACCAAGCTTTCCACTGGAGATTTTTCCCTGATATCTTACACCAAGCATCCAGTCAATCATTTTATAATACTGCTCTTTTACATAAACATCGTACATTGTATGAGCATAGGTAAGTTCATCCCGGGCTATGGCTTTTATAACATTATTGAGGCACCAGAAAAATTCGTTTGAGCAGGCATCAAGCTCTGTTTGGGTTGGAATTGTATTATGATATTGCTCGTCTGTTGGTGCGCCGATTTCTTTTAAATAATGATTTTTATCAACAAGGATGATATTCATTTTGTCCTGCGAAAGTTCTTCATTTGCAGCGGTAAGTGTTTTTAATGTAATATCTATCCTGTTGCCGTCTTTGTAAAGTGTAAGAAAGGCATAATGGTTCGAAAAATCAAAAGGAATTTTTCCCAGACGGGCATCAAGTAAATCTGGTTCCTGAAGCAGCAGAACTTCGCCAAATTGTTCAATAAAGGAATGGTCTTTTATATAAGGTGCAATTTCCTTAACAACAAACACAACATCAAAATCCTGATAAATATCGGGTGTAACATTTGGGTTGGCTCTTGAACCGCCATAATAAACGGCAAGAATTCCTTCATCTTCTGCGGCAACTTTTTTTATTAAATCAAATATTTCTTCTGGACTTCTCATTTTTTTTTCTCATTATAATCCTGCTTCAGGCAGGCAGTGCATATGGATTGTGCCTAGCATACGAAAGCCTTCTGCTGTTATATGAAACGAACGAAGGCCAAAATCTCTGGCACGCAGCTTTAGATAAAGGCCAATTGAATCGCGGTCGGGGCAGCCCAAAGGATACTGGCTTAAATGATTGTTAAACAATGCATCAAGTTGTTTTTTAAGAAAGCCTGTGGTTTTCATGTATACATTAGGTTTCGCTGTCATATAAAAAGCCACGGCCTTAAGAGGGCAGGGGGCAGTATCAAGCTTTTTCATAATGCCTGGGTTAGAAGCATTTACGGCAAGAGTTCGGACTGTCTTACCAACATTCAAGTGGTCAATATGACATTCCGAAGCAGGTGCAGGATCTGGTGCAAAAATGACATCCGGCTGGAAATCAGAAATTACACGAGCTATTCCTCGCAGCATGTCGTCATTATTATAAAAACCGCCATCCAAAAGACCCAGAAAACGAACATCTGTAACACCAAGAGCAGCGGCAGAACGAATTGCTTCTTCTTTGCGTGTTGCAATTAGTTCCTCTTCTGAAATATCTTTTGCAATATTGTTGGTACCGTAACGTCCGTCTGTGCAAATAAGGAAACAAATATTCTTACCTTGTGCGGACAAAGCTGCAACTGTAGCACCTGCTCCAATTTCTATATCATCAGGGTGTGGACCTACAAACAGATATTTGTCAAAGCTTTGAACCTTTGGAAAAGGCGCGGCGAATTTCAAGGCAAGTTTTGTAAATCCCATAATTTATCTCCGTTTTTCAAGTTCGCTGACAATCTGAGCATATTTTTCTTCATCAAGCTTGTAAAAACGTTTGTACAGCAGGTACGAAATCAAAAGCAGAACAAATGGAACAATAACCATAAACAGCAGCATACCGATTGACTGCCCCTTTCCAACGTTCTGAATTACCTGTGCAATCTGGGCGTTTTTCATCTCTGTGGTAATCAGGTTTTGATTTGCAGCCTGTTCAAGATTTGCAATTTTGTTTGTATAATCTGTAACACGGAACAGCAGATAACAAAGAGAAGTGATTACTACAACTAAAGCACAACCAAGCTTTGTGATAAACGGACGGATTGAAGTAATGATACCTTCGCGGCGGCTTCCTTTCTGGAGTTCGTTGTATTCAACTGTATTAAAAATGGAAATCATAAGAACAAGGTGATAACCATACAAACCAAAAGCAAGAAGCATATAGCCGATTGTAAGAGTCCAGAAGGCCGGCATTGCAGCTGGCATAATAAGTCCTGAAATCAACATGAGAACACAGCCAACAATTGCAACATACAACAGGATTTTAAGGAAAGTTTTTCGGCTCAGTTTTCTTGAAATAGCAGGATAGAAAATCATAAGGAATGCAGTGGCAGCCATTCCGATAGTTGAAAACAGAGAATATAATCCGCCTTCATAACCATAGCGGAAATATACGTAGTTGGCGCCAATACCACCTATGATAAGGTTATTTGCAATCTGATGAAGCAGGTAAATTAATACCATCCAGCGCAGCTGGTCATTACCGAAAATTGTGTCAGCAATCAGCTTGAAAGAAACCTTGTCGGCAGGCTTTTCCATGTCATCACGGTTTTCTTTTACACCAAAGAGAGTGAACGTTACAAACAGTGGAGACAATATAGCAACCGCCAGAGCAATTAATCCATACGCGGTGGAAGAGTTTCCTCCCAGCTGAAGGGCACCGGCAGTGAACATAGGAATTAAAAGTCCGGCAAGAGTTCCGCCAATACCTGCGAACAAAGTTGCGCGAGCCGTAAATTGATTTCTGGAATCGCTTGTTCTGGAAACTGCAGGAACCATGCCCCAGTAGGAAATATCATTCATTGTATATGTGATACTGTACATGAAGTAGATTATGCCAAAGAAAGTTACAAAAGCCCAACCAGTAAACTTTGTATTAAAAGCCAGATAAACAACAATGGAAGTAGACAGGGAGCCGGCAACAAGCCATGGTTTGAATTTGCCCCATTTTGTGCGGGTGCGTTCAATGATGTTGCCCATAATCGGATCATTGAATGCATCAAAAATACGGGCTGCCACCATAATCATAGTAATAGCTACAACCTGGGCATCCGTTAGTTCTTTTGTGTACAAGACATACAAAAAGATAAAGCTTGTGAACATGGTATAAATCATGTCGCGGCCAACTGTTCCCAGCGGATAAAACCACAAATTCTTTTTCTTGATATCAGGATCTTCTACATCAACGTGTTTTATGCTGATTGTTTTTTCTTTTTCTGACATGTCTTGTCTCCTCTTTATTTATATTTTAGGACTTTTCACATTTAATATCTAGAAATGAAATTACATCTTTGTATTCTTTTTCACCATTAGCAATTTCAAGTTCTATGCGTTTTAGACCTTTTTGATATTCCTTGTCTCCAATCATGGCCAGTTGAGAAGCATCGCGCCTTTTATAGTTTTCATACAGTAAATCAATATTTTTATAGCTTTCATAATACTCGCGTTTTACTGAGATGTTTGAAAATCCAGCCTTGCTTAATTCATAGCAAAGTGATTCTTTTTGCCAGAATCTTTGAAAATCTTCGAAATAAGTTTCGGGGCAATATTTATAAACCCACCAGTCTTTCATGAATTCCGGCTCTATATTTCTGTACTTAAGAATTCCTTTGTTGTTCAGTGTCGAAAATATTTTTTCTAATGCAGTTTTTTTATCTTCAAAATGATGAAAGGCAAAGTTGCAGACAATCAAATCAGCTTTTGATTTTATACTCATGTCTTCAACTTTTGATTGTATGAATTGAGCATTTATATTTTTTTCTTCTGCCAGTTTCAACATATCTTCGGAAGCATCAAGTCCTATCCATTTTATTTTTTTATCTTCGAAATAAGTTTGTTGACTAAGCAGCCAGTTTCCCGTTCCACAGGCCAAATCTAAGACTGTAATTTCCTCTTTTTGAGAAAGCAATTCTTCAAGATCATTGTCTTTGGCAAAAGCAGTTCGTGTTTTGTTTTTATCATAAACCTTTGAAACTTTTTTATAATTTGTTTTAAGCATTTGTTCTCCTTAACAATTGGTTATAACATAGTGGCTCGTCCCGCTGTTAGTTACGAATTCTTTTTCAGATAATACCTTGCAGTATATTCCAACCCATCCCACTTTCTTTTGCATTGTTTAGTATATTTATATTCAAAACCTAAAGCTTCGCAAAGTTTTTGAGATTTTTTATTTTCTTCGAAACAACTGTAGATAAATTCTTTGCCTTTTAATTCTTCAAAGATAATTTTTAAAAGCAGTTGCAAAGCTTGTTTTCCGTAACCATTGCCCTGATATTTAGGGGCTATACAGATTCCGCAATCTTCAAAAATTCCATTTCCTGTATCATTTGCTCCAAGAAAACCTATTACTTCATCTGTGTCTTCAAGGCAGATATAGAACGCAAGATTTGATTTTTGATATTCAATAGTTTTTTCTAACCTGATTTTTGCTTCTTCGTAGTTTTCCACTGGTTTCCAAAGCATATATTTTGCAAGCTCTTTGTCACACCAGATGTTATTCCACATCGAATCTAAGTCTTTTTGTTTTGCTTTTCTTAGGATTACTTTTTTCATCATTTATTTTCTTTTTTGTTCCTCTTCAAGAATAAGTTTTACATTGTGTTTTTCTGTTTCTGTAAGTTTATCTTCTGAAAAGTTTTCATCGACTGGATATACGGGTTTTCCATCTGGTCCAAGCTTGTCCCAGCCAAACCATCCATATTTTGCTTTTTGTTCGAACAATGTCTTTAAATCCTGTGATTTGAATGGATATCCGCTGAAGGCGTATATGGCGTTTCTAATTAAACGTAACTGTGGTTTTGTATACCAAAACAAATTATCAGATTTAAGTTCCATATAACATCCAAAGAAACTGTTTTTTCGTAATACACGGGGACCATCATCACCAAACAAATCTCCACATTCTATTGTAATTGAATCTGTATATTTAGCAGGTTCAATATTAGTATATACGCCTTCCCAGATGTCATCTTCTATTCTTTTTAATGGTGTTTTATCCGGCATAGATAAAAAGTTTATACTTGAGTATAAATCTTTATTCTGGATTCTTACTGTCATTTTTCCGATTGGATTTTTCCAGCTTGAACCAGTTCCATAAAGATATTTTGCTATGGCATAAGAAGGGGCTTCTCTTCCATAAGTTGATTTATATGTTATTTTCGTTTTTGTGACTTTTTTTGAAGGGAAATTAATTGTTCTGACATAGGCGTTTTCCAGATTTGTATCTTTGGCCCATTTTTTTTTCAATCGGGTAATCTGTATAATTTGTTTCTACATCATTTGTCCAGCATTTAAAATCCGAGATTTTACCCGAGCCCTGTAATCCTGTACAGAAAAAAGGAAATCCTATTTCTAAATCTACAGAATTTCCATGATTGTAAAAAAAGAAATCAACAGTAACTTCGTAATATTTTTGTTCAAGAACAATGCTGATTATTTCTTCCTGCATTTCAACTTCAATATCTTTTTCTTCGGTAGGAATAAGCTGCCCTGCGGACATAAAATAATAAGTATCATTTGCAAACAAAAAACTTGCAAAGAAAATAAAACATAAACAAATACAAAACTTTTTCATGTATCACTCCAATTGTCTAAAAATATATATGATTTAATTATTTTATATGATTAACTCTGGTTTTTCACTATATAACTTATCTTTATATCATTAAAATTCGTCTTCTTAGTAAACGAACGAATTCCATCAGAATATTCAATTTGCAGTTGATTATCATCAATCCATATTATATGCAAACCTGTAGAGCCTTTACCATGATTGCTATCATAATTAAAAAAATATTTTTCTTTATTTATGTCCTGAAACCCCTTCTTTGATGAAATAGTAACTCTGTAAGAAAAATCACTGGTTGCTCCTGAATTAACAGAATAAACATATACTGTCTTTGAAGCATCTGGTGATGGAATGGAATTGATAAATTCATAATCAATAGGAATTATTCTATCTAAAGTATTATTTATAATTAAACCTAAGATTAAAATCAGTATAAGTCCAAAAATACTTCCTATAAGAATAGAAAAATATTTCTTATTATTCATTGCTTCTCCAAAAGCGCCCCAATGTAGGTGCCCGCCTAACAACTGGTTGTACCGCAGCGGGCTTGACCCGCTGTCGGCTACGAACCTTATGCTATTTTTTCGCAACTAGGAATTTTATCCAAATCATCTTCAAGTTTTTCTCTTGCTTCTCTCAAGTCTAATTCATTCTGCATATTAAGCCAGAATTTTGAACTTGTTCCAAAATACTTTGAAAGGCGTAAAGCCATTTCAACAGAAATTTTTCTTTTATTATGAACTAAGTCTAAAATTGAACTTGTTGAAACTCCTAAATCTTTTGCAAGTCTGTATGGAGTAATTTCAAGCGGTTCTAAAAATTCTTCTACGAGGATATCTCCGATTTTCGGTAATTCAAATTTCTCATCCATAACACACCTCCATTAGTGGTAATCCACAATCTTTACTTCATAAGCTTCATTATTTATAAACTTAAACTGTATTCGCCATTGATCATTTATTCTTATCGAACAATAATCCGTTAAGTCTCCAAGAAGATGCTCAAATTTATTTCCTGGCGGAATCCGTAAATCATCTTCACATTCCGCAGAATTTATAATGAGCAGTTTTGAAAAAGCTCTTTTATGAATTTCAGGCGGAAGCTTCGGTGATTTTTTACCATTCCAAATCTTTTCAGTTTCGGAATCTCCGAATGTTTTTATCATGATTAAAGTATATGTTGTACAGATATATCTGTCAAGAAGATATATCTGTTATTTTTCTAATATAGAATGTATTGATCAAAATACTGTAAAACGAAATCTGAAAAATTATTCTTATTGATTTCTTTGAAAATACCATCATTAGTATTTATTATGACTTTTACATTATTAGAAATAATCAAATAAAGTTCATTTAAATAACTAATCAATGCACAAACAGGTGTGGCAGTTCCATAGTTGAATGCTTCGATAAGAGTTCTTAAATCAGAATATGAAATCTTTTTTTCTAATAAATGTTTTTTAGCTTCATTCATTTTTTTACAATCCACGCCAATAGTGTGTGAGCATAACAACTGGTTGTGCCGCAGGCAGCTCGACCCGCTGTCGGCTACGAACCTTTGTTAGGCGATTTATTCTTTTGAAACATAATAATCAGAAGATCCGATCATTAACCATTTATCAGTCCAATTTAAATTATATTTTTTATAAGCTTCACTTTCGTTTATTGGAAGAGTGATTTTGACAGGATCTCCATATTTAATTATTACAGAAGTTCCATTTTTAAATGTATCGTAATTATCATAACCACCAAATATTACTTCTTCGGATTCAGCCATCAGAATAAGTTTATTATTTGATATAGACCATTTACCTCTAACTTTTTGTACTCTGTTGATGGTTTGTCCTGGTGTGTATTCAAATGAAGAATCTTTATTTAATTTTAGAAGCGGACCTCGTTCATTGGCGCCACCGTTCCATACTTCCCATGTAATGTTTTCTTTTTCAAAGGTGTACGTAGTTGTTGATTCAGCTTCAAATAATTTTATTCTATTTATGGCTGTGTTTTCTAAATTTGTAAAAGTAATGTTTTTGCTTTGAGGTTTGTACCAGGGAAATTGTTTGAAATATTTTGTTAATTCTTCATCATTAAAGACATAGCCTTTTTTCGCATAAAATAGATTTCTGAAAAGCTTTAATTCAGTTTTTGATAGGGCTCCTAATTGTAAATCATTAAGGTAAGGTTCTTCGATTTCTTCTATAATTCCGTTTCTTATGATGGTTTTATATCTTAAAAGATCAATCCCCACTTCTGCTTCTGTTATTCTTCTATATGCATCATAAGTAAATGGATATTCGCAGTTTATTTCTGTTGAATATTGATTCTTTTCAAAATTCTGAGAAAACAGAGAGATTGTTGTAACCATTAATAAAAAATTAAAAATTACTTTTTTCATTATTTCTTTCTCCAAAGCGCCCCAGTGCGGGCGTCCGCCTAACAACTGGTTGTCCCGCAGGCAGCTTGACTGCCTGTCGGTTACGAACCTTTGTTATGCTAATTTTATATTTTTTTTACAAATAATCATAAATTATTATTTCTATATAATCTTGATTATCAAAAAATTCCGCCAAAGTCACCGGATCCTTAGTTCTATAAATTTCTTCTCTTACAACTTGTCCTTTTTTATTGTAAAAGATTTTTTTTGTATATTGAATAATTTCCTTACCATCTTCAAAAGTAAATAATTGTTCTTGAATTATCTGATTATTTTTTTTCTTATACTTAAAAATTTCTTTATTATTATGATTATCAGTAATTTCAATTAAATCGCCATCTTTACTATATGTATATTTATATTCAGAAGCAAAAGATTTCTTTTTTATTATTTTTCCATTTTCATATTCATATTTTACAGTATTAAAAATATCTAGTTTGTTATCGTCATAAAAGTTTTCTTCTATAATTTTGTTTTCATCGTTAAATTTATATGAATGGATTTTATTTCCATTGTTTAATTCAGATAATTGATTATCCGTATATTCATATTCAATTTCTTCTGATGAGTAAATCGGCATATTATATGGGATTCGAGTTTCTATAGTTTTTATTTTTTTATTAGATTCATTAAAAATATTAGTTACAATTGTTTGTAACCGTGTTTCATTTTCAAATTTATAAAATACATACTTATGATGAAAATCGTCTGCAAAAGAAAAATAGAAATTACTGAAGATTAATAAAACTAAAAAATACTTTTTCATATTTTTCTCCAAAAGCACCCCAGTGCGGGTGTCAGCATAACAACTGGTTGTACCGCAGCGGGCT
>JAGCTZ010000056.1 GCA_017963165.1 Treponema sp. | reverse complement strand
TTTTTACCCCAGTACTGTGCACCAAGCATAACAAGCCCCGAAGAAAGACCTGTAGAAATCATAAAGAGAATGAATGCAACATTACCGGCAAGATTGGAAGCAGCAATTGCGGTCTGACTTACATACCCCAGCATGATTACATCGGCCGAATTTACTGCCGCAGAAATGAGGTTCTGAATTGCCATCGGCTGAACAACGTGTCTTAAATTTTTGTAAAAGTCTTTTGCTTCCTGATTCTTCATGGTGTCAAACTATACCACATTTTTTATATTTCTGATATACTGTTTTCGGAGCAAAAAAATGAATGAAGTAAAAAACATAATGATAGTCGGAGTCGGAGGACAGGGAGCGCTTCTTGCTTCTAAAACCCTTGGACAGGTATTGCTCGATGCAGGATTTGATGTAAAGGTAAGCGAAGTTCACGGAATGAGTCAGCGTGGTGGTTCTGTAGTAACGTACGTCCGCTACGGAGATAAAGTTTATTCTCCAATCGTAGATAAGGGCGAAGCTGATTATATTGTTTCCTTCGAAATGCTCGAAGCTGCAAGATACACAGATTATCTTAAAAAAGACGGACAGATTGTAGTAAACACCCAGCAGATAGATCCAATGCCGGTAATAACAGGTGCAGCAGAATATCCCAAGGATCTGGAAAAAGAAATGCAGTCAAAAGGTATTAAAGTAGATGCCCTTGATTGCTTAAGTCTTGCTCAACAGGCAGGAACTGCAAAATCTGTAAACATCGTTTTAATGGGACGACTTTCAAAATACATGGACTTCCCCGAAGACGCATGGATGGCAGCAATAGAAAAGCTTGTAAAACCACAGTTCCTCGAGATGAATAAAAAAGCCTTCTCGCTCGGACGAAACGCATAAAATCACTGTGCAAAATCAACGCATAAAATAATCACAAATAATAAAAGCCTGAGATTATCGCTAATCCCAGGCTTTTTTAATGAGTGTTTTCTTGTATTTTTAAATTATTATTAAATTATTTTGAAATTATTCTTAAATTATTTTTAAATCTTTTTTAAATATTTATTTACATTTTTAAATGCACAACTTTTTATGAGTTTGCAAACATCTCATCTATTTTCTTCTGATATTTTTCAGCAATCTTATAACGCATCATTTCCTGTTTTGCAGAAAGTTCTACACCAACCTGGAAGCTGTCCGGAATCAAACTGAACTTGTTGATTTTTTCGCAGAATCTGAATCCGTTAGAAACAGAAATCTTACTGCTAACTTCTGTGTTGAACAATGTCTGAACTTCCGGTGTTTCAAGAAGCTGTGAATAATCTGTATAAGTAATGGCATGTTCATTTGCATAAGCTTCTACCATTTCTTTATTTGGAACAATCAAAGCGGCAAGATACTTCTGATCCTGTCCTACAATCATTGAACTTTCGATGTAATCACTTGCTGCAAGTCCTGCTTCAATAACTGCAGGTTCAATGTTTTCTCCACCAAGAAGAACGATTGTATCTTTTGAACGTCCTGTAATCTTGATTTCGTTATCCCATGTTTTGATTACGAGGTCTCCGGTATTAAGCCATCCATCCTTGTCGATTACTTTTTCTGTAAGGTCCGGGCGTTTGTAATATCCCTTCATAACCTGCTTTCCGCGTACAAAAAGAAGACCCATCTTTCCAGGTGGTAAAGGCTTATCATCAACTACTACACCGTGTTCCTGTTTTAAGACTTTTACTTCGAATGTAGGGAAAATTGCACCTACGCATCCAGGACGTGGTTCTTTATAATATCTGAACGAAATAACCGGAGAAGTTTCTGAAAGTCCGTATCCTTCAAGAAGGTTTAATCCAACAGCACGATAGAAATCATCAATATCCTTCTGTAATGCACCACCGCCGGAAATAGCAATCTTTAATCTTCCACCAAACTTTTCGCGGAGCTTACTGAATACAAGAACATCACCAAGCTTATAAAGTGGCCAGAGTAAAATCATCGGAATTAATCCAACTAAGAAATCAAGGAACTTAACTCTGTACTTAATGCGGCAAACATGTCCCTGAACCATATCCTTAGAATTCTTATAGTGCTTTCCAACACCAACAAAGAACTTAAAGAGCTTTAAGGCAATACCGCCCTTCTTCTGCATTGCTTTATTAACACCTTTTGCAAGTGCTTCCCAAAGACGTGGTACACCACACATCCACTGAGGTTTAATTGTTGCCATATCTGCAAGCATTACAGATGCAACCGGTTTAGAATAAGCAAGACCACTATTCATAAGAGGTGCAACATACTGAATAAGGCGTTCAAAACTGTGCCATACAGGAAGAACAGAAAGCCACCAGTCACCGCGTTTACAAGGGATGAATACCGGAATTGCAGAAAGCATGTTCATGTAGTTTGAGTGAGTAAGCATTACACCTTTTGGAACACCGGTTGTTCCCGAAGTAAAGATGATTGTTGCATTTTCTTCACCTTCTGTTTTTTCCATTTCTGCTTCGATGAGCTTTTTACCTTCGATGTGATCTTCGTCGAATAATTTCTTTCCGTCTTTAAGAAGTTCTTCGAACTGGCCAACCTTGATTTTTGATGCCTTGAATTTCTTCATCATGTCGTCATCAACATCATCAAAGATATAAGCCTGTTTAAGTTTAGGAACTTCTTTAATATTTTCTAAAACTTTTTCGAGCTGTCTTGCATTTTCAAAGAAACCGATTTCACAGTCAGCAAAGTTGATGATAAATCGGATTTCGTTACCCATAGAATCGCATCCGCGTGGAACATCTGCAGCACCTAAAGATAAAACTGCAAGGTCTGTCCAGAGCCATTCTTTACGGTTATCAGAGATGAGTGCAACATTGCTTCCTCTCTTTACACCAAT
>JAGCTZ010000055.1 GCA_017963165.1 Treponema sp. | reverse complement strand
AGGCAGGTCTTGCCGAAAGTATAAAAAGTTTTGACTCAGGGAGGAAAGAAGCGTGAGTTTTATTGAAGTAAAAAACATTTCAAAGGAATTTAAAGTAAACAAAAGAAGTGCGGGCATCCCCGGAATGATTGCAAACATGTTCGCCCCAAAATTCGAAATCAAAAAGGCTGTAAACGACTTGAGCTTTACAATCGAAAAGGGAGAAATGGTCGGCTTTATCGGTCCAAACGGCGCCGGAAAATCATCAACAATCAAAATGCTTTCTGGCATTCTTTGTCCTGACAAAGGTTCAATCAGTGTTGCGGGCTACATTCCCTACAAGCAGAGAAAAGCATACGTTGGAAATATCGGTGTTGTATTCGGGCAGAAATCTCAGCTACAGTGGGATCTGCCTGTAATCGACAGCTTTGAACTTCTCCGCGCAATCTATCGCATCCCTGAAGAAAAATATAAAAAGAATCTTGAACGCTTTACAGAAATGCTGGATATGAAGGGCTTTATTAATCAGCCTGTAAGACAGCTTTCGCTCGGTCAGAGAATGAGATCTGATATTGTTGCTTCCCTTCTCCACTCGCCGGAAATTGTTTTCTTTGATGAACCGACAATCGGTGTTGATATTATAGGAAAGGAAACTATCCGCAGCTTTATCAAGGAGCTTAACGAACAGGACAAGGTGACGATGATTTTTACAACCCACGACATGCAGGATATCGAACAGACCTGTAAAAGAATCATCATTATTGATAAAGGCTCGCTTATGTACGACGGCTCGCTGCAGGAAATCAGAAGCAAATATGGAACAACACGCCGCCTGATTGCAGAGTTTAATGAGGAGACTGTTGTTGCTCCAATCAAAAATGTAATCATCGAAGATTTGAAAGACAGAAAGGTGAGCTTTACTTTTGATAACAATGTTGTTGACGTAAACAAGCTGATGCACGAGGTTCTGGAAAAATATAGTGTGCACGATGTTACTGTTGCAGAACCGGAAATCGAAAGCATAATTCAGAAGATGTATAACGGGGAGGTGTAAATGAAACTAACTCCTTATTTAGCCTTTGCTAAAAAAAGCTTTCTTGGAAAAAGTGCTTACCGGCTGGACCACTGGATGGGAATCCTAAACACGCTTATCCGCCTTGTGATTTATGTCGAGATTTATCGTGCACTTTACGGTGGCCGCGAAGCAGTTGACGGAATTACAATGAGTATGGTAACGACCAATTTTATTCTTTCGCTTGGACTCGAATCATTTTTTGTTGTAAATGATTTTTATCTAGGAAACAGGATCAACAATGGAAGCATTGCGACCGAAATGCTTTTGCCGGTCAGCTTCCACGGAAGAATGCTTGCAGACAATCTTGGGGTAGCCGCCTTCAAACTGATTTTTCATTTTGTACCTGCGATGCTTGTTGCAATTATTTTTATAGGAATTGCGGCGCCTGTAAGTACCGGGGCATTTGGTTTGTTTGTGCTTAGTGCATTGTTTGGTTATGGCGTATTGTGGAGCCTTAGCTTTCTGTTTCAGATGTTTTCGTTCTGGCTTATAAATGTCTGGGCAATCATGACTATAAAAAATGTGTTTGTAAATGTTTTATCGGGAGCCATGATTCCACTGTGGTTTATGCCGGAGACTGTCAGAAAGATAATAGCCTTTACACCTTTTGAAGGAATCTATTTTACGCCGGTGCAGATTTACCTTGGAACTATAAGCGGCGGAGAAATTGCAGCAGGCTTTATAAAGCAGTTTATCTGGATTGTTTGCCTTATGGCCTGCGGCTTTGTTTTATGGAACAAGGGCAAAAGAAAGCTTGTAGTTCAGGGAGGTTAATTATGAAATCTGATTTGTTTAGTCTTTCGGCAGTTTATACGCGGATGATTTTCCGCTCGTGGTTTCAGTATAAGGTTGATGCTATTCTTCGTTCATTTGCAGTTTTTATGCGCGAAGCAACGGCCATCATCGTAATTTATTTTACTCTTTTGAAGTTTGACACTTTGAACGGCTGGAACATTTATGAAATGCTTTTTCTGTTCAGTCTTGTTTATGTTACTTATGGAATTCTTATTATCTTTTTTACAGGCCTTCGCGATTTTGGAGGCACGGTAAGAAGCGGCGGCTTTGACAGATATATCTTAAGACCGCGCGGACTTTTGTATCAGCTTATTTTTGCAAATGCAGACTGGTTTGCGGCAGTGGGCCACGGCGGCCTTGGAATCCTGCTGTTTATTTTGTCTGCCGCAAAGATTGGAGTTGTGTGGACACCGGTGCGGGTTATCTATTATATCTTTACAATCGCAGGCGGTGTTTTGATACAAGGCGCAATCTTTTTATTTCTTGCGACGCTCAATATTTATCTTTTAGAAACAGATGCCTTAAAATCTGTTTTCTACTGGAACATGAGAAAATTTGCGGGCTACCCTATCAGCATTTTTCATAAAGCAATTCAGTTTTTAATGACCTTTGCAGTGCCGTTTGCTTTTGTAAATTATTTCCCTGCGCAATTCCTGCTGAGAAAAGATGACATGGCCAGCTACCCGGCGTTTTTTATGTATATCACGCCTGTGGTCGGACTGGTCATGTATCTTCTGGCTTATGCCTTCTGGAGATTCAGCATTAAGTATTATAAAAGCTCGGGAAATTAAAAGATTACTCCGGCAATGTATCCGCAAACATCAAAAGATTTGCGGTTACTTTTTCCTGCTTTGTAAGCGGGCGAAAAATTCCATTTTCATAAAGCTCATACATAACCATCAGCGCAACGCGGTTTCCAATAAACTGTTGCATAAAATCAACAATTACAAAATCCTGCAGCTGAGGTGGATACTGCTTTACTGCAACCATTGCCTGTTCAAGAGCATATTTTGCAAACTCCGAAAGAAGCTTTTCATCAGGCTTAGGAATCTTATCAAAAAGTTCGGAAGCCGGTCCCTTTACAACCATGATATTGATTTTGCCAGCTTTTGTTATAAAGTCTCGTTCACGAAGGCGTTTAAATTTTTCTGAATTAGTCTTATCATCACTGATTGCTTTAGTGATTACTTCATAAACAGCCTCGTAATCAGAATCAAGATTATTCTGCCAGTGACCCGTTCTGCTATCAAGCTTTGTATCAACAGACCAGGAATAAAGACATGGATACTTTTCAGAAGCACGAGTCATAGCACCACAGACCTCATAATATTTTTCCTTACCAGGAGTTTCCTTATAATGAGGATCCACAATTGGTGATTTTATATTTACGGTTGCAAAAAAATCACCACCATCCAAAGTTTTGATCCTACACTTAGAAAGATCCTTATCGCAGGGCAATGTGCACTTTGTTGTAATACCGTAAAAAATACAGGCTGCTTCAAAAAGTTCACGATTTCCATCAGGAATATAAACATCCTTTACATCAGCAATTGCATCACGCACCTTTTGAACATAATTTTCTACAAGAAGCTTTGCGGCCTTTTGCTGCATCTTAAAAACATTATCCTCTGCTTCGAGCGAAAACTGCCTTGGCGAAAACCTTACATAAGTTGTATAACGCTTACCTTTTGTTTCTACCAGAAAACCATTCGCAACCAAAAATTCAATTTTATCTTCCAGATATACTGGAGTCATTCCCAGGTCCTCGGCAATTTCTGCAACAGTTTTTGGATTCTCATAAACACTGTACACAATGTTCAGACAAATTTTGTCCCCAAGATAATATTCAGGTCCACCATTAGTTCCGGGTCTTCCCCAATGACTAAAATCCAATGCCGTTACAGGCGATATTCCAAGACTTCCAATTTTTCTTTCCATAGTAAATCCTTCCTTTAAATCATTACGTGCTTTGTTTAAGTGCCACTTTACGGTACCTTCAGGCAGTCCCTGTTCCTTTGCAATCTGAACAATAGACTTGTCTTCATAATAAAAGGAATAGACAATTTCGCGACGACTGGCAGACAAAAATCCAATCTCCTTTCGGAGCTTTTTTATTTGTGCTTCAGTTTCTCCAAAGTCATGCTCATCAAAATACGGCAGGTCAAAACCTTCAAGCGAAACACCCTTCTGCAGCTTTTTCTGATTCACATATTTTGCGTAAACATGCTCACAGATTCTCCAGACATACCCTTCAGGATTTACAATATCTTCCGCATGCAGCATAGAAAGATAAAGTTCCTTCAGCATCTCGCCCGACAGCTCTTCTGCTTCATCATACGAAAACGATTTTTTCACAGCAAAACCATATACCTTCGATGAGTACTTTACGATTAACTTGTCAGCCTTTTCTTTTTCCATCTCTATTCCATTTTACTACAAACCGGTTTGCTTATATAGTGCGGGGGTTTGGAAAAAGGTTGGGAAAATTTTTTTATTTTTTTAATAATTTTGGCGTTCCCGCCTGCTTCGCAGTCGGTCGGCGCTTCCAGGCTCCACTACGTTCGGTGCTATCGCACGGGCTTCGCCCCCTTCCAGTGCCTAACGCGTTCTATGAGCTGTAATTATCGTAAAACTATAGGCATTCACCGTAATAATGCAACCATCAATTTTGATATACCAGTTCTTTCCCTGGCGGGTGATTGCAGCTTTGTTGTCAAGAATTTTCTGACGGCAGAACGCAACGACATCTTTTGCGTCCTCACCTAGGAAGAGATTACGGCGAATACGATCCACGCCCATTGGTGTAGTGTGAAGTTTTTCTATGTTTTCTAAAAGTTCATTTTTCATTTTATAATTTCCTAACTGGATGTCTTATTACCGTCTTTAATTTTTCTGGTGAAGTTTTACGAGGATCGCTCATATAGATTTCGTGGTGTAGTCTTGTATCTGAAAAGTCGAGTTGCCAGCCGTTATCGAGCGCAAAATCGTCCATCAGCTTGATTGTTGCAGGTTCGTCGTCATAGGAACCGACGTGCATAATCTGGACACAGTCGCCTTCTTCTAAAGTGAAGATTTCTGCGCGCGAACAATCCAAACCTTTTTTTTCAGCAGCAGTTTTCTTTGCCCAGTCAAAATCCTTTTGAGTTACAAAATCAGGAAGCCGAATTACAGAAATCCAGTTGAAGGAAGATTTATCTGTATAATCAAATCCCGGAACAACTACTCCATTTTTCTCCTGCCACCAGAAGCCCTCAAGAGGTGGAACAACATAATCAAAGTACCCATCAATTCTGTGGTCGCCCATTTTACTCATTTTGATTGTATATGAAATGGCATATTGTACGGCGAGAGCATTTTTGTATTCACCGTCTTCTTCGTTAGGATTTCCTTTTCCACGAACAGCGACAAATTGCATCTTTGGAACATACACAATCTGTGGTTTCTTTGGAGGAAGATAAAACTCCTTGAATTCTTTTTTGAAGTCAAATGCCATTTGTGTCTCCTTTGAAAGATGTCCGATTCAGGCTTGTACATAAAGCATATATCAAGCTTTACATGACAGATATAGAATATCATACAAAATATGACAACTAAATGTCATATTTAAATTTATAATCATTACAGGACATTGACAAATAATGAGTTTTCTGAATAAAATTAATTAACTTTTCTTTAGGAGACACATTGCCGATGAGACTGTAAATCTGATTTCCCAACATTTTTAATTCTCTTTTGAGATTTTAATTTCTGGAAGTCAGTTGCAGTATGAATTTTGTTGATGTGTCTTAAACCTTTCTGTTTAAGTTTTTCCTAACAATTATTGTAATACTGCAAGCCTTGTCAGGCACTATTGCTGACTTCTTCTGGAGGTCATAATGTCATTACAAATACAAAAGCTTTATTTTTCATATCCAACTTCACACGTAACTTTGTTTGAAGATTTTTCCTTACAGTTTTATGACGGCTGGACTTGTATTGCCGGAAGCAATGGCTGTGGGAAAAGTACACTGCTTAAACTTATTGCCCGAATACTTGTTCCAGATAACGGAAAGATTTCAGGTGCAAAAGATGATGGTGGTGAAATAATTTACTGTCCACAGGAAACAGCCGAAGTCCCAGAAAATCTTTATCCTGTTTTCTGGAGCGATGATAATGAGGTGCGCCGATTTTTCTCCATGCTCCATGTAACAGAAGAAATGATTAGTCGCTATGATTCTCTTTCAGGTGGTGAAAAAAAACGCATTCAAATTGCCTGTGCGCTGGCAGACAGGCCGTCAGTGCTTCTGTTAGACGAGCCTACAAATCATCTTGATGAAGAAACGGTACGTATGATTTCTGACTCGCTTATGCTTTTTAACGGAACCGGAATTATGGTTAGTCATGATCGAACTTTTACAGATTCGCTCTGCAAACGAACTGTTTATCTTTTCAACGAAGCAAGAGCTTTTTCCGGGGGACGAGATTGTATAACATGCGAAAGTTATCCTGGAGGACTTACTAAAGCGCTTGAACTTCGTCAGCAGAATGCAGCATATAATCGAGGAGAATGGGAAAAACTTAATTCAAAAGCTTCAGCCGAAAAACAAAGGAGCCAGAAGCTTGCCGAAGAAAATGAACGTTCGAAGAATCGACTTGCAAAAAAATCAATTGATTCAAGAGATCATGATGCTAAACAAAAAATTGATGTCGCCCGAATAAGCGGAAAAGACAAAACAACAGGTGATGCAAAAGCCCATCTTGATAATCAGATTGCCAGGACAGAAGCTTCACGTGATGCCGTAAAAAAATCACTAAAAAGGAAAGAAGGTTTTTCTGTTGAAAATGTAAATTTTGCAAAACCAATTGTTATTGAAGAAACTGAGATTTTTGCAACGAAAGAAGAAACTTCTTACAAACTTCATATTCCGCGGATAGTAATTAATCCTGATTCGAAGATTGCTCTAACCGGGCAAAATGGAACAGGAAAAACTCTTTTTATAAAGCATCTGATTTGTGAACTTGAAAAATCAGGCAGAACTAATGAAGTTATGTATCTTCCTCAAGAAATTTCAGAAGACCTAAAAAATCAAATTCTTTCAGACTTCCAGGAACTTGAAGATGATGAACGTGGCGCAGTGCTTTCAACTTTATATCGTCTGGGGAGTGAACCAGAAAATCTACAACAAGGTGCTGTTAGTCCCGGTGAACTTAGAAAACTGATGATTTCACTTGCAGTTGAAAAACCTCTTTCACTTTTAATTCTTGATGAACCTACAAATCATATGGATATTACAAGTGTAATTGCGCTGGAAAATGCTTTGTCTTCTCTTTCATGTGCACTTCTTGTTGTCAGTCATGACAGAGCATTTCTGTCAAAAATAACTAATGAGAAATTGCATGTGGAGCGTAAAGGAAACAAGGGAAATATTTTTTATGATTTATAAATTATAAAGAGTTGATATCTCATTTAGCTCTTCCAGTAATTCATGTCTGTAAACTTTTTCTCTTGTTGACTCCCGAACTATTTTCCAGAGTCTGGCAGCGGTTTTTAGTTTATCTGGAAACCGCTGTGTTGCAGGGTCTGCGCAGAAATCCTGTACAAACATGTTCCATTGCAAAGAAATTTTATTGTATTTTGCGTAAGTTTTTTTACCGTAATAGATATCAAGGAGGTCGCCAAGTGTGAAAGAGGCATCTTTTGTTTCCTTCACTTTTCGTACAGTAGCAACCATATCTACATTGAACTTAAAATTTTTGATACCAGTTTGCTCTGAAAAGAAATCACGGAAGCGCTGACTAAAGCAGAAGTGACAATCCAGGAGCTTTGTTTGAAGAGTTAGATTCGCAGTTTTGGCAGACATAGTTTCTTGTGCATTTTCAGATTTTTGTCTTGGTTCAGGCTTTATTATATTCCCCTTAAAATATTCCTCCATATTGTGATTCAAATCCGCTTTCATGCCGCTCGAATCAATACCAAGCTGTTTACAAATTTTCTGTAACTCCTCGCGGTACCAGTAGTATTGGGAGAATTCTTCATAAGATTTTATTGTAGAAAAATCTAGACGCAACATATGCATTTCCTTTTTTAAGATGTCCGGGTAAGCCCGAACATGACAAACACAGAATATCATATAAAATATGACAACTAAATGTCATATTTGTTTGATTATTTATATAATTTCAAAATCTTTTCTGACATTTCGAAAATCGTCTTTTTTATCCGTATCGGGCTGAGAATTTTAATCTGAGATCCAAAGCCTAAAAGTATTTCACAAAGCCATGGTGTATCTGGCGCTGTAAAAGTCACATTGATATAACCATTTTTCTGAGGTTTAATTTCTGTGCAGATAAAAGAATCCATAAGATAAGAAACTTTTTCCTTTGTGATTTTTGCCGTTATCTGTATAAGAGGGGCAGAATATTCAGGGGCTTGAGTAAGATTTGTAGCAGCAGGATTTTTAGTTACCGTTGCATTTTTTGAAGTCATTATCAGATTTCTCATTCTTGTAAGTTTGAAAAATCGCTCTGCTTTACGTACGGTACACCACCCAAAGAGGTACCATGACTGCCCGCGGAAAACAAGTTTCCAGGGATGAACCGTTCTTTTTTCACTTCGTCCATCTCCTGTAAAATAATCAAAGATTATCTGTCGCTTTTTCAAAATAGAATCTCTTAATATTCCAAAAAGATTTCTGACTTCAGAACCTTCAGGACTCCATGGTGCAAAATCAACTTCGAGCCAGTCTGTGTCGCTTGTTACAAGTCGCGAAAGTTTATCTGCAGCTTTTCGTTCTGGGGTAATTGAACTATCTGTTTTTCCACTTAAACTTTCCAATGCCTTTACACTGGAAACAACCGCAAGTCTTTCATCTTCAGACAAAACTGTATTATCCATTGTAAACTTTTCGGAAATTGCAATTCCACCACCACGCCCTTTAAGAGAATAAACCGGAATCCCAGAAACAGAAAGTGTATCTATCCAGCGATAAATCGTACGTGTAGAAACACCAAAACGTTCTGCCATTTCTTTTGCCGTTACCTGCTTCTTATCAATGAGGATATAAACAAACTCGAAAAGCTGATCCAATTGCATGAGGATATTATAGCATATAAATATGACAACCCCGAAAGAATTTGACAATTTCATAAACATCATTTATCTTTAATATTAGCTAAAATAGTTATAATTTGGCTAAAACAATAATAAGGAGGTATCTATGCTCAAAGTACCTGTTGGAGAAGCTAAAAATCGTTTACCATATTTTCTTCATCTTGTCGAAGAGAAAAATGAGGAAATTCAGATTACTCGCCATGGAAAACCTGTCGCCTTTATAAACGGAAAAGATGCATTTCAAAAGCTTGAACGAAAACAGAAATATCTTGATGGTCTAAAAGCCTGGCGAAATAAATATGCAGATTGTCTTTTGTCTAACTCTGAAATCGACGCGATTTTTGAACGTAAAAAAGAAGATGATTTTACAATCCGTCATCCGGAAGATTTTTCGTAAGAGAGGAGACAGATGCAGATTTATTTACTTGATACAAATATTATTTCTGAACCATCAAAACCTTTGCCAAACAAAAATGTGCTTCAAAAAATTGCAGATAATCTGGAATATTCATGTATAAGTTCAGTAACATGGGCAGAAACACTTTCAGGTATAAAAACAATGCCGGATGGTAAAAGAAAAACAAGCCTATTTGATTATTTTGTTGAAAGTGTACAGAAGCAATTTGACATTCTTCCTTTTGATGCTAATGCAGCCAATATCTATTCTGATCTATATGAGCGCCTTAAAGCAAAAGGTACTCCGGCACAAAGATTTGATTTATTAATTGCAGCAATCGCAATTTCAAATAACCTGATTTTAGTAACTCGAAATGTATCTGATTTTAAGGATATTGCAGCAAATTCAAATCTTATGATTGAAAATTGGTTTGAAGAATAAAATCTATTTATTGTTTCCTAATTAAAACCCAATCCTTCTGATTTCTTCCACAAGGTTTCTTCCGTAGGTTTCGGTGCCGAGGCAGTTGGGGTGAAGGTTATCAAGATAATATTCGCTTAAATGTGGGACGAGTTTAAAGCCGTCTATAACCTTTACGTTTTTGTAAGAGCCGGCAATCTTTTTTATGTTATCGCAGAAGCGTTCGAAAATTGCAGAGTCTTCAGGTTTGTCGCCACGCCACAAAGGAGAAATACACAAAACAGGAATTTCGTTTCCGTAAACCTTCATCAAGCTTTCATAATATTCTTCTACATCTTTCATTGTTTCGCTGCCGTACTGATTTGTTCCAAGGGCAACAATGATTTTATCCGGAGTATAGTCTGGCATTTTCAAAAGAGATTTTTTATCGTAAATATAACCGCCTATTCCCTGATTTATAATATCATAATTTAATAGTCGGTTTGCAACGCTTACGTAAGTTTGGGCTGAACGAAGAGGTCCAAAGCCCTGTGTGATTGAATCTCCAAGCCACAAAACCTTTTCATTTTTTACATGGCGTTCTGCCTTGGAGTCAATTTCAAAATTACGGATTAAAAGTGTTGCATCTGCAGGAAGGTAAATCACAACATTTTTCATTCCGGCCGGGAGCTGCCATTCGAGTTTACCTTCTTCTTTTACATCCTTTACATAATCAATTTTTGTAATCAGGCCATCAATCATAAGTTCAAAAGAATCTTCCGAACCCTTCCAGATAATTTTATATTCAAAAGAAATCTTTTGGGCGTCAGTTTTCATTTCGATTGTTTTTGCAGTTGTAGCCATGCAGCGGTCGTACCAGAAATCAAAGGCGCCTTTAAAATATTCCATCTGTTCCTTTGTATACTGGAAGGCCTGCAGATATCCATCATCTCTTTCTTCAAAACTGTAAGCACCAAAATAAAAGTTCTGTAATTCTTTGTTTGTTAAAATCATTTTTTATTTGTCCCCTATATGATATACTATTATAAAAGGAGTTTTTGACTTTTTGAAGAAGTAATTTTATTCCTGCCTGCATTTTTTTCGTTTGGCATAATCAATTTTACGTTTGATTTAATTCATATAAGCAGCAATGCTACAATACGAAAGCTTGTGTGTGGCTACTCGCTGGTCGTTTTTCTCTTTCACTTGAACGTGCTATAGAATTATTAAGCTTTTAGACTTAATTAATTATTTGTAGCTTTGATAATTTCATCCACATTCTTAATAATCGCGCCTGCAATTTCCGGTTTGTTCATTGTGTAAATGTGGACACCGCGCACACCGTTGGAAATTAAATCGATAATCTGGTCGGTGGCGTAGGCAATTCCGGCCTGCATCATTGCCTCGGGTGAATTACGGAAGCGGTCGCAGATGGCAAGAAGCTTTCGAGGAATATAAGCGTTTGAAAGATCAACCATGCGGCTAACCTGATTTGCATTTGTAATCGGCATAATTCCGGCAAGAACAGGAACATGAATTCCAGCTGACTGAAGGCGATACAAAAACGAATAAAGCATGTCGTTGTCAAAGAACATCTGAGTTGTAAGAAAGTCCACGTCGGCATCTACTTTATATTTTAGCGAATCTATATCTGCTTCGCGGCTTGCACTTTCGGGGTGTCCTTCGGGATAGCAGGCGCCTCCGACACACATGCCTTCTTTTTTCAAAAGTTTAACAAGGTCAGAAGCGTGGGTATAACCTGAAGGAAAAACATTTTCGCCTTCTGCAATATCCTTTGGAAGGTCTCCGCGGAGTGCAAGAACATTCTTTATGTTTCGATTTTTCAAATCTGCAATTGTTGCTTCCAGATCTTCAACAGTCGAACGTACACAGGTAAGATGAGCAAGAGAAGTCGTTCCGTTATTTTCTATGGCTTCTGCAATTTCGGCAGTGTAGCCCTGAGTTGTTCCGCCGGCGCCAAAGGTAACGCTTATAAAATCGGGATTAAGCTTTGTGAGAGAAACTGCTGTTTCCTTAATCGATTCAAGCGCTTCCTTCTTTTTAGGAGGGAAAACCTCAAACGAAAGCGAAACTTTTTTACTATTCAGAATATCTGCAATACTCATATGTTTTTTTTCTATTGTTTCTGACGAAGTTCGCGTGCTGCTGCAACAAGATTTGTAAGACTTGGAACAGTTTCTTCTTCTCCACGAGTCTTAAGTCCGCAGTCAGGATTTACCCAGAGTTTTTCTTTCTGAACTTTTGCAAGCATTTTTTGGAGTGCTGTAACAATTTCTTCTACAGAAGGAACACGGGCTGAGTGAATGTCATAAACACCAGGTCCTACTTCTGTACGGAAGTTTGCTTCCTTGAGTGCGTCCAGAATCTTAAGGTCGGCGCGGCTTGCTTCAAAAGTAATTACGTCGGCATCCATTGCGTCTATGTCGCGGATAATATCGTTGAACTCGCTGTAGCACATGTGGGTATGAATCTGAGTCTCTGGTTTTACCTTTGCATGAACAAGACGGAAGGCTGGAATTGCCCAGTCAAGATATTCTGTGTGCCAGTCTGAACGGCGGAGCGGAAGCTTTTCACGAAGTGCTGCTTCGTCAATCTGAATGATTTTGATTCCGTTCTTTTCAAGGTCAAGAACTTCGTCGCGGATTGCAAGGGCAAGCTGCTGTGCCTGTTCCTTAAGACTTATATCTTCGCGAGGGAAAGACCAGTTCAAAATTGTTACAGGGCCTGTAAGCATTCCCTTTACGATTTTGTCTGTCTGCTTCTGTGCAAAAACTGACCATTCAACTGTCATTGGTTTGTTACGGCTAACATCGCCCCAGATTACAGGCGGCTTTACACAGCGGGTACCGTAAGACTGAACCCAGGCATTCTGAGTAAAGATGTATCCGTCCAGCTGATTTCCAAAATATTCAACCATGTCGTTGCGTTCAAACTCGCCGTGAACAAGAACGTCAAGACCAAGCTTTTCCTGAAGGTGAATACATTCTGCAATTTTTTTCTGATTGAATTCTACATACTGCTCACGGGTGATTGTTCCTTTTTTATAAGCAGCACGGTTTGCGCGAACTTCCTTTGTCTGCGGGAAGCTTCCGATTGTTGTTGTCGGGAAGAGAGGAAGTTTGAAAGTTTCATGCTGGATTTTTTCACGTTCGGCAAAGTCAGGTTTACGGATAAAATCTTCTTCTTTAAGGTCAGCGAGGGCTTTGGTAACTGCAGGATTTTTGAGAACGCGTTCCTGATCAAAAAGTTTTTTGTTCTGTTCATAAGCGGCAGCATCTGCTTTGGCAAGGTCTCCAAGTTCAACAAGCTTTTCTTCTGCGTATGCAAAATGCTTTAAGATATCGTCAAAAAGTTTTTCTTCTGATGCTGTTGTATAAGGAACATGAAGAAGCGAGCAGGAAGTTCCGATTACAATATTCTGCTGTGGCACTGATTTTTTAATCTGATCTATAAGTTCATTCTTTTTCTGATAATCTGCACGCCAGATATTTTTACCGTTGATGATTCCTGCAAAAAGCAATGTGTCTTTGGCAAAGCCTTTCTGTACAAGTTCAAGAGTTTTCTTTCCTTCTACAAAATCAAGGCCAATTGCGTCAAGGCCAAGACTACAGACTTCATCATAAACATCGCGGATATCACCAAAGTAGGTTTGAAGTGCAAGCTTGATATTAGACTGAGCACGGAGTTTTTGAAGCAAGGTCTTATATATTGTAATAAAAAGAGTTTTATCGGCGTCTGTCAGATCAAAAACAAGAGCTGGTTCTGCAAAGCTTATCCATTCTGCGCCTGCGTCTGAAAGTGATTTTGTAAGGGTGACAAAGGCGTTTACGGCTGCATCAACAAAATCTGCGGCTTTTTTTGTTCCGGTATAAGTTGCAAGATGAAGGAAAGTGTAGGCGCCAATCACTGTTGGAACTGTCTGAATACCGGCGGCTTTTGCTTCCTTGTATTCAGCGAGAACCTTGTTGTCTGCCTGAATGCCAATACTTGTATCGTCAGAAACCTCCGGAACAATATAATGATAGTTTGTATTAAACCATTTTTTCATAGGGAGAGCCTTTACATCTCCTGCAGCTCCCTGATATCCATGAGCTGTTGCAAAATATTTTTCGAGTGGGGTGAGTGCAAGCCTGGTATAACGTGCCGGTATTGCGCCAAGCAAAAATGCTGTATCAAGCATATTGTCATAAAAAGAAAAATCATTTGAAGGAATAAAAGTAATTCCTGCTTCCTGCTGTTTTTTCCAGCCGTACGCACGAAGTTCAGCTGCTGTGTTCTGGAGCTCTGCTTCTGAAAGTTCGCCCTTAAAAAATTTTTCACTAGCGAATTTTAATTCACGATTTTTTCCGATACGTGGAAATCCGATTACTGATGTTTGATATGACATAATTTACCTTCCTTGTTTGAATTGAGATACTCAGACGTTATCCTGAACTTGTTTCAGAATCCGCATATCCCGAGTATCAAAATAAACTATTTTTGAACAAAAGGAAAATACTATTTTCAAGCACTTTGCAATAGTTAAAACCTATGGCACTTTTTAACATAATCTGCTACCATATACTCATGACTTTACAGCAATTAAAATATGCAATAGCAGTTGCAGATACCGGAAACATTACAGAAGCATCCCGCAAGGTATTTATTTCCCAGCCAAGTCTTACTGCCGCAATTCGCGAGCTTGAAGAAGAAATGGGAATTACTATTTTTTCACGCTCCAACAAAGGCGTTACCGTCACAAACGAAGGCGATGAGTTTTTATCCTACGCCCGTCAGGTTTTAGAACAGACAACACTCCTGGAAGACAGATTCAAAAACAACGCAGGGGGTAATACAATTTTTTCTGTAAGCTGCCAGCACTATTCTTTTGCTGTAAATGCTTTTGTAGATGTAATCCGAAAATTTGGCGGCAACGAATACGATTTTACAATCCGCGAAACCCAGACTCACGAAATTATAGAAGACGTTGCACATCTTAAAAGTGAAATCGGAATACTTTATACAAGCTCGCGAAATAAAAACGTAATCACAAAGCTTATCAAAAAAAACAACCTTCACTTTGAACCACTTTTTACAACTTCGCTGCACATATTTATTTCAAACAAAAATCCGCTTGCAAAAAAGAAAAAAATTAAACTGACAGATCTTGCATCTTACCCTTATCTTACATATGAACAGGGAGATTTTAATTCTTTTTATTATGCAGAAGAGCCGCTTACACAGATTGATTTTAACTGTCCAAAAAATATCAAAGTGCGAGACCGTGCAACACTGTTTAATCTTCTCATTGGTTTAAATGGCTACACCATCTGTTCGGGAGTAATCAGCCACGAATTAAACGGGCCCGAAATAATTGCCCGCCCCCTTGCTCTTTCCGACAGCATGACAGTTGGAATCCTTACTCGCAAAGGCATGGTTTTATCCAGATATGCAGAGGCATATATTGCAGCTGTGAAGAAACATATATAACACACATGTAGTCAAGACTTACAAATGCTCAGGACTATTGAATTATTAAGCTTGTAGTATAGGGGTCGACACCTTAAGTTTTTGGGGTTATTATATCCCCATGGATATTACTCTTCCACCAAACTATAATTCTCTGGCCAAGGCGCTTGTTGATCTTTTTGGAACTTCTGTAGCAATAACGCAGACAGACAGGGTTTCGGGCGGCGACATAAATAAGACCTATGCCCTAACATTGAATAACGGAAAACGCATTTTTATGAAAGCAAATGCAAAACAGAATGCCGCATTTTTTACTGCAGAAGCTGCCGGTCTTACTGCAATTGCAAACACCAAAGCAATCGGTACCCCTGAAATCCTTTGCACAGGTACCGACAACGGCGAAGATGTAGGTTACAGTTTTCTTCTATTAAAATATATTGAAAGCGGAAAAAAACGTGCAGACTATTGGGAAGAGCTGGGACGAAATCTTGCAGCAATGCACGACGCCCCAACACAAGACAAAACTTTTGGATTCTTTGAAGATAATTTTGTAGGTGCCCGCCCTCAGAAAAATACACCATGCGACAGTTGGATTTCGTTTTTCCGCGACAACAGACTTGTCCCTCAGTTCAAAGCGGCAGACTCATATTTTACGCCCGGCGAACGCGAGGCAAATACAAAGCTTTTAGATCATCTGGAAGACTTTCTTGTAGAACCGGAACATCCAAGTCTGGTTCATGGCGACCTGTGGAATGGAAACGTAATGTGCGGGCCCGATGGAAAAGCAATGCTTATAGATCCAGCCTGTTACATAGGCCACGCCGAAGTAGATCTTGCAATGACAGAACTTTTCGGAGGTTTTTCCCCATTATTTTATGAAGCATATCGTGAAGCGCGTCCTCTTCAACCAGGTTATGAGAACCGCCGTGACCTTTATAATCTATATCAGCTTTTAAATCATCTGAATCTGTTTGGCCCGAGTTATCTTGGTCCGGTTCAAAGTATAGTTGCAGAATATGTTGGATAAAAAATCAAACCCGCTCTATTCACAAATTATTCTTCGCCGAAAAACAGTTTTAATTTTGCAAAAAAATCTTCCAGGATAAATCTGGAATCTACACTTGTATAAACACGAATCAAAGGTGAACCCGCACGAGCCACAGAAGCTGTATCTTCGTTTATAAATGGTGCCGGTGCTTCCACAAACTTTCCGCATCCAGGATTTATCGCAACAGCAATTGCAGGCGAATCACCAAGAGACCAGCTTTCCCCTTGTGTCCAGCCTGCTCGTTCAGACATATTATAATCTATCATATTATGATAAAGGTGATAGCCAATTCTTCCATAAGGCTCAACCTTTACCTTTAGTTCGGCAAGACTAACATTGATTGTTGTATAAACATCAGAAGGAATAAGCCAGATTTTTGCTCCGCTTTGTAAAACTTCATTTGCGGCAGTCACATCGTTTCCGGCATTAAACTCGCGGAATGGAACAGGCTTTCCTATATTCTGAATTCCATGCGTTCCAATCCAGACTATAATTATTTTTTCTTTTATCTGCGGGCAAGAACGTAATGCCATTGCAACATTTGTAATTGCACCCTGACATAAAATATAAACAGGTTCAGGGCCCTCCCTATTTGCTTCATCAATAATGAACTGTGCCGCCGGTGAAATTTTGCTGTCGGTTTCAAGCGTTCCACTTTGTCCCATAAAAACAGGAACATCAAGTTCCATTGCAGAAAGTACTGTTTTTATTTCATCATAACTACGCTTTGTTGAATCAGGTTCTCTAAAATGCTCTGCAAGGATTCCTTTAACAATGAGCTTTGGACTCATTAATGCCTGTGCAATTGCAAAAGGATCATCAGCTTCGCAAGCAGCATCTGTATCAATAATTACACGAATCTTTTTTTCTTCCGGGATTTTTATCAAGTCGCATGGATTTTTCATTTTGAACCTCTAAACCTCTTTTAAAATTGTAACACGATTTGTTATTCTATGCTATAATTACCTAAAGGAGTACAAAATGGGAGTTTTTTCTAAAATCCACAGGTTCCGCGAAGCCGGACAAGAAGCAAATGTAAACAATGTCGAAAAGTTTGGTACACCAGTTGTATCGCTTTTTACTACAACCAAAGTTTTTACTTTACATCATCACATAGACATCATTGATGGAAACGAACAGATAATCTATCAGTCTAATACAAAGTTTCCTTCGATCCATGATAAAACTGATATTACAACTGCAGCAGGCGAACACGTTGCACATATCCAGCGCAAACTTCTGACTCTTCACGAAAGGCATTTTATTACAATGGCCGATGGAACAGAGTTCCAGCTTTCGAACGAGATTTTCCATATCATAAAAGACATTACAAATATCGAAGGTCTTGGCTGGCAGCTTAAAGGAAATGCACTTGGCCTTAATTTTGAATTATACGATTCAGAAGGCAGCATAATTGCTGTAATAGGACAGAAGATGCTTTCTATTCATGACAAATGGTGTGTTGATATTTACAAAAAACAACACGAAAAAATTGTTGTTGCAATTCTCATCGCACTTCAGCACATGATTAAGGATAGAGAAGCTGCAAGCTCCGGTTCTTCTTCGGGTTCATCAAGTAACTAACGAAAGGTAGTTTAGCCCCGCGCAAGTTTTGCAGGATACCAGTTCACAAACCAGCCTGTAAAAATACCCATAAATACAGGCACAAGATTATTTATTATAATCAGTGAAACTCCAAAACCAGCGCGTTTAAGGAAGAAGGTCCAGACTGCAGTCAAAAGATAAAGTACGCCCCACGCTATTGCAAGAAAATAGTTAGTCTTCATAAACAAAGGATTCCTGTCGGCTTTGTCTCCACCGTAGCTGTATTTTACATATTCAGCACAAAGTGGCGCTTTGAATATACAGGAGCTTAACCAGAAACAACCGAACAAAAGATATCCGATATTTGTAATTAAATCTCCGTTGCCAGTAATATTTGCCGCACCCGAAAGAACCGCAACTACCGCAATAGAAAGTTCATCCCATATTACAAACCGGTGCTTACGCATGATAAACGGAACAAGTGCACAAACAGCCATTGCCGCAATGGAACCAAAAGTAACATTAATTCCAACGGCAACCCAAAACGTAATCCATGGAATAAGCATAGTTGCCATAGAAGGATTTTTCATCTGACCTTTTTCATCAGCTGTAGCCTTAACCGAAACTCCTTCTTTTTTTACAGTTCCTTCGCGGCCAAAAAATTTATCCCAATTCATCATCAAAGAAAAATCACCATTAACTTTGTAAAGCTGTTTTCCCAGAGCTTCTGCACCTTCCATTTCTCCACATGAAATTGCAAGCCAGACTTCGAATGGGGTATCAACAATTGTTGTGGCTGTAAGACTGTTATCTGTATAAACCTTGCTGCCATCCTTTGTAAGCAGAATTTGATAAGAGGTCCCAAGATCCGTATAATTCATCTGAAGCACACGGTCTTTTCCATCGTAAGCATTTTTATTATAAAGAGCAGCCATCTGTTTTGTAAAAGATAAATCCTCTGAGTCCAATTCACCGGTTGTTCTGTCTACGCCCCAGCTTGCATCTGCCATTCTTTCAAAAATATCTTTTGGATAAAGAAGCACATCAAGTTCGGCTTTTGTTTCCTGTGAGATTTCTCCAGCCGCAAATTCCACACCAGCTTTTTCAACAATTTTAAGATATTCATCTGTACGCGAAGCAAGTTCTTTTCTTTTAAATAGTTCGCCCTGACCACAAAAAACAGTTTCGTATGCACCCTTGCCAATAAAGTGATCAAACATATTTAATACACTGTCGTAATTATCCTTTGCAGAATAAAAGCCACAGGTAGAAATCAAAACATTACGAGTTTTACTTCTGTCATATCGTGAAGGATGGCTACCGCTGCCATACCCTGAATTGTTTTCGGCCATAAAAGGAAGATTCATTGGAAGCTGTCTGTCTATAAGATTTTTTAACAAACCGGGAACATTAAAATAATAAAGTGGGAAACTCCAGACAATAAGATTTGCCGCAAGCATTTTCTGAATTACAGCAGGCATATCATCTTTAATAATGCAGGAACCGGGAGTTTTACTCCAGCATGCAAAGCAACCCTTACATGGAGCAATGTTCATAGAAGCAAGTTCCAGCACATCAACATTAACCTGCTCACCGTCGTTTTCTGTTTTTGATTTTACGCCTTGTACAAAGCTGTCTGCGAGTCTTAAGGAATTACTTCTTTTTCCTTTTGGACTTCCGTTGATAATAAGAATATTCATAATAACTTCCTTTAATTAGTTTAGTATAACATAATATCTAGGTCTTTGCGAGGTATTTTGTTATACTACCTGTATGGAAATTACTGACAAAAGAATTGACGACGGAAAAGCTTTTGACTGGGGCAAGACTTCTAAAGAATATGCAAAATTCAGAGACATCTACCCTCAGGAATTTTATAAAATGATTGTAGACCGAGGCCTTTGCATAAGTGGACAGAAGGTGCTTGATCTTGGAACCGGAACCGGTGTTCTCCCGCGCAACATGTATAAATATGGTGCCGAATGGACAGGTACAGATATTTCGCCTGAACAGATTGAACAGGCAAAGCTTTTAGCTGCAGCTGGAAATATGAAAATTGATTTTAAAGCCCTGGCAACCGAGCAGCTTGATTTTCCTAAAAACAGTTTTGATGTAATAACTGCGTGTCAGTGCTTTTGGTATTTTGATCACGAAAAAGTTATGCCCGTTCTTGCAGACCTTCTTAAGCCTGATGGAAAGCTTGTAATTTTGTATATGGCATGGCTTCCCGACGAAGATGAAATTGCAAAAAAAAGTGAAGAACTCATTTTAAAATACAGTCCTAAATGGACAGGTGCAGGCGAACATCGTCACGAAATCTGGGTACCTGATGTTGCCTATAATTATTTTGAAAAACAGGAACACAAGGAATATGATTTAAAGGTTCCTTTTACAAAAGAAACGTGGCACGGAAGAATCAAAGCAAGCCGTGGAATTGGTGCTTCTTTGAACGCAGAAGAATTAGCTGAATGGGATGCTGAACATCGTGCCATGCTGGACAAGTTTGCGCCAGAAAAATTTGAAATTCTTCATTACGCGGCAATTACAGTTTTGAAGAAAAAATAATTCCGTCAATTTTAGGAATTCTATCATAAGTTAAAAAACCGTTTGTCTCATCTTCTACATCACTTAGTTGAGTATAAATTGCGGCACACAGTCCTTTTTCTATATAGGGTTTAATCTGTGTGTCGTACAGTTCGTGAATTGCCTTTTCCAGTTCCTGTTGACTTTTGAAGGTCTTGTAGCCGTAATTGTGAGTTTTATTAAAATAATGATTTGGTTCCAGCTTAAAGGAATAACCGCCAAACTCAGAAATTACAATCGGCTTATCAGACTTTTTGATTTTGATTTTTCGGAAATAAACGTGGTCGCTCCAGACATCAGATTTTTTCTGCTTAAACCAGCCTGAGGTTGAATCTACAATTCTTGTGGCGTCGAGCGATTTTACATAATCATATAATTCGTCTGCACAGAACTGTCCCCAGCCTTCGTTGAAAATTGTGTAGTAGCAGATGCACGGAAAGTTGTACAGATTCGCAATTGTAGTCTGAACTGTCTGTTTGAAAATCTGACGCGTTTCACTAGATTTATGAAAATGTCTGTCATTAAAGAGCAGACTTTTACCAGAATGGAAACGGGCAGAATCACCAAAAATCGTCGGCAGAATTGTATCGTGAAAAAATGAATAATCTGCGTTGTTTACAAAATCCTGAAAAACAATCATTCCAAGCCTATCGCAGGCTTCGTAAAAAAGCGGAGGTTCAATTTTGATATGCTTGCGCAGCGTATTAAAGCCAAACTTTTTCATTGCCAGAATATCATTGTCCCAGCCTTTTTCACTGTTTGGAAGAAAGATTTTCTGCGGCCAATAACCCTGATCTAAAACTCCATTAAAAAAGTATGGCTTACCGTTTAACAAAAGTCTTTCATAGCCTTTGGCGTCACGGCCGGTTCCTACAGTTCTTAAACCAAAATAACTTTGGATTTTATCCTGAGATCCCTGAATTGTAAGGTCATATAAGTTCGGATTTTCGGGAGTCCACAACTTTGGGTTCTGTATTTTTATATAAAGAGATTTTTCGCTGGTAGTAAGATTTTGCGTTGTGCCATCCACGCCCGTGCGGGATTTTATTTGAATATCGTATGCGTCGTCGTCGCCGTCAATTTCAAGTTTAATTCCTTCAAGGTCAGGCGTTATCTTAATTCCTTTAATATATTTTTGTGAAACGCTTTCAATCCAGACAGTCTGCCAGATTCCGGAAACAGGAGTATACCACATTCCACCTCTGTTTTTTTTCTGCTTGCCGTAAGGATATTTATGATCAAGATGATCCGTGATATCAACTTTAATTTTATGGGAGTGTGTGCCCACAGCCGCAGTTCCTGTCGCAGTACCAGCTGCCCCATCCCCCGCAACATAAGCTGTAATATCAAAACTAAACGGTGTATATCCGCCTTCGTGGTCTCCTACAAAATTGTCATCAATATAAACTTTTGCAATCTGATCTACTGCGCCAAAATTAAGAAAAACCTTGTCTTTTATAAAATCAGCAGGAAGAGAGAAATTGGTGTAATAAGAGTAAGATTCATTATTAGGGTCCTTCGAGAGCTTCAGGGACCCCGAAGTATTGCCCACCGCTCCCGATGCCGCATTATCCGAACCAAGCGGGAACGGCACAACTACACCGCAATCCCACTTGCCGTTCAAATTGAAAAAAGAATCTCTTTTGAACTGAGGCCGCGGATATTTTGAAAAAGGAACTTCTCCATCGCCAACCGCCGCCACATCATCAATTGTCAGTTTGTTGAACTCTTCTTTTTTAGCCACGAAACACCCCAGATTGCAAGGAAAATAAACAGCCCCGCAATAAATGCAGCAAGATAAATATTATTATTTGGAATAAACGATTCCGTTCCATCTCCGTTTGAAATTTTTTCTGCGTTCTTTAAAACAGCAGCTCCAATTGCAGGACCAATTACGCCGGGAATCAAAACCTGACCAATAATTCTTACGCCCTGGAACATTCCTGTTTTATTCATAGGAGTATTGTCCCTTACCATTGCGCCAAATACAGCCATTCCCGAAAGATAGCCCGAAAGCATTAAAAGAGAACCTATAAAAACAGGAACAATATTCGTAAAGAAATAAAGGAACACATAACCAGCCATAAGCGTAAGCACAGCCGGAATCACAGATTTTTCAAAACCAAACTTGTCATAAACGCGGCCATAAAATAAAGTGACAAGTGCAGCTACAAGAATTGCCGGTGCCATTACAATAACATAGTTAGGCATCTTAAGACTCTGCTCGTAATACAAAATCAGGTAAGGCATAAAAATCTGAATCGAAATATTAAAAACTGCAAAGGCAAACAGAATCACATAAAGCATATAATTCTGTTTGATTACAGAAGGCTTAAAGCTGTAGAAAATATTTTTGAAATAGTGAGCATTTTCCTCCCGTGATTTTTGAAGCAGCTCACGCGACTTACTGTCATCAACAAGGAAAACTCCAAGTCCACCAACAATAATTACTACGCCACCGATTATAAAGAAAATACTCGTCCACGCCTTTGAAGTATCAAGATCAAAAGACATAAAGCAGCCAAAAACAATCAGGACAGCAAGCAGCGGCATCATCGCATTTATACCTTCAATTTTTCCACGATTTGTTTCATCGCCCATATCGGTAAGCCAGGCATTAAAGCAGGCATCATTTGCAGAAGATCCAAAGAAAGTCATCACACAATCCATTATGATTACGAGATTACAACCCAAAGTGGCAGCGGCAACAACACTACCTGTAAACTTTGTAAGTACTTCCATTCTGATTAAACCAAAGCTCAAAATTGAAAGACCCCAGAAGACATAGCCGGCACAAAGAAAAATCTTTCGTCTGCCAACCTTATCGGAAAGAGCACCGATTATAAGGGTTGTTACGGCAGCAGTTACTGCACTAGCCATAACCATAATAGAAATCTGGGCTGCACTTGCTTTGAACATTTTGTAAATAAAAACGTTGAAGAACATGTTTTCGATAACCCAGGCAATCTGTCCAATCAAGCTGAATATAGTTAATGAAATGTAGAATTTCTTTGATAAAGTGTTACTCATACTTTTATTTTACACCCAAAAAAGAAAAAAAGCGAAAAAGTATGATATAATAAAATAACAAATTTTTGCGGAGGATTTATGAAAGTTTATCGAAGTGAAAAACAGGGACAGATTATCCGCCAGACTTATGATGAGCTGCTTAAACTTTGGGGCTGCACGATTCTGGAACGCGACGTTGAAACAACTTTTGGAATAACTCATATTATTGAAGCCGGACAGGATGGTGCACCAGCGCTTGTTCTTTTTCATGGTGTTGGTGATGATTCGGCGCTTATGTGGATTTTTAATGCTGCGGAATTGAGTAAACACTTTAAATTATATGCAATTGATACGCTTGGTGGTCCTGGAAAAAGTGTTAAAGGGCATAAGCATTTCGAGTACAGTTTCTGCGGCTGCTTCAAGCGAGTTTGTTGATGAAAAAAACGCCAAAAAAGCCAAGGCTGCTGCACTTAAAAATATGATGAAAATCTTTTTGCCTGAAGCGCTCTTTCCTACAGACAAAAATGTGTGCAAGCTTATTAAAAAAATGTGTGGAAAAAATTACAACGTGTTTACAGAAAATCCTACTATTATGGCACATTACAAAGGGCTGCTCAGAGGCTTTAATAATATGGCAATGAAGTATCATAAGGTTGTAGCTTTTACCAGTCAGGAGGTTGACTCTGTGCGCGACAAGCTTATTTTTCTTGTTGGCGAAGAAGATCCTTTTGAAAAGCTGGGTGGAAAAGAAAGACTTATTGAAAACCGCATGAATACAACTTTTTATCCAGATGCCGGACACGGGCTTAATCATGAATTAAGCAGTCAGATTAATGCTAAGATTGTTGAGGTGCTACTTTAAAAAAGTTTGTGGTGCGTGATTTCCGGATTCGTGATTGAGTTTACAATAAATTTTCAATCATAAAGTCTGTCAGGATTGGAAATATATTTTGGTCTTATTATTTTAACATAAATAAAAATCAGGATTGGAACACCGCCAAAAGTCAGCACCGCTCCAATAATACCTGCAGAAGCAATATTGGTAAGTGACACAATGGCTGGGAGCAGATATAAAATTCCATACACAATCCACATTATTCCGTTTGCGCGGTTATATTTTTTTACATCACTTATTGCTTTGGGCGGAATCTTTTCTCCTGACCAGAAGTTTGCGGGAGTTTTTGTCACGCAGAAATATACACCAAGTCCTGCATATATCAGAAACATAAAAATACATGCAATAAAAAAGATTAATGAGCCCATACCATGCACCTCCTTTACATATTATAGCATGGTAGGAAATAAAAAGAAATGTATGATATACTAACCTCATGAATATAAAAATTAGAAAAGTTGAAATGAGTGACTCAGAGGCTATCCGCGACATCAGTACAGAAGGACTTGGTTACAGCTGTGACCTTGTGCTTGTTCAGAATAAGATTGCGGGCTTGAATAATGATCGCGAGGCTGTTTTTGTTGCGGTGATTGATGGGAAAGAAAACGAGGCAGCTGGTTCTAAAGGTGCCATTGGATCCGTCATTGGCTACATTCACGTTGAACGCTATGATGTTTTATATTTTGAATCTATGGCAAATATTCTTGGACTTTCTGTTTTCAAGGCTTACCACAAAATGGGAATTGGAAAAGCGCTGCTTTTTGCGGCAGAGGCCTGGGCTAAGCAGAACGGCATAAAAATGATGCGTCTTAATTCCGGTAGCAACCGTACCGACGCACATGGCTTTTACCAGCATCTAGGTTATGTTTCGGAAAAAGAGCAGAAGCGTTTTGTGAAGACACTTTAAATTTTTTTGCAGATAAAAGGAGAAATGGTATATGGATAATTTTATAGACGAAAGAGATTTCAAAATTCTGGAAGCCGACAAATACACTTTTTTTGTGCTCACACGCATTATGACAAGAAACTGCGAGCTGCTTTTGAGTGACCACAGCCGAATGATTATATGTTATTCACAAAGTCCTTTTCCTGTTTGGATCTGGACTGCTGATGATGCTACGCCGCAAGAAATGGAAAACGCCTACAAGCTTTCTGACGAGCACGGATTTCTGGACGGAAATCACGGCATAAATATGAAATATGAGCTTGCAGAATATTTTATAAAGCGTGCTGCCAGCGAGGGCAAAAAGCTTTCTATTCTTAAAAACATGTTTGCCTATGATTGTCCAAAGCTTATAGATGAAGAAAAGCTTGTTAAAGTTGACGGAGAACTTCACCTTTGCACTCCGGACGATTTAGAAGCCCTCACTGATTTTAAGGAAAATTTTCACACAGAACTCAAGCTTGATATGCAGGATCGCGACGCCTACAGGAAAGCATCCCAGACACTTATTGAAGAAGGCCACATGTACCTTTGGAAAAACGCAGACGGCAAATTTGTTGCAAGCTGTGATTGCAGGATTACAAACAATATGGGAAGTCTTGGACTTGTTTACACCCTTAAAGAATTCCGCCGCAGGCATTATGCTGAAAACATTGTATATCAGGTTACTAAAGAAACGGCAAAACAAGGCTATCTCCCGATGCTCTACACCGATGCAGATTACGTTGCTTCAAATGCCTGTTATGTCAAAATAGGATATATTCTTCGCGGAAAGCTTTGCACAATCGGTTAATTTGATTGGGTACCGGCTATTCTTTTGATTTATGATAAACATTGTAATCAACTTCGGCAGCCGGGGAGCTGGAAACTTTTACAAGATATTTTCCGCTTCCTGGCGCACCTTTTTTCAGAAGGACTTTGTCGTAACAAACTTCACCAGGGAAATTACCTTTTACTTTTATAGTTCCTTCAAAAGTTCCGTTTTGCGCCATATTTGAATGAGTAATAATTTCGCCATCAAAAATCCAGCCGGCTTCGTCGCAATAATTTGTATAGCGCAGCACAACCTCGGCCCCTACACCTTTGATTTTTACATCATAAAAAAGGGTCCCAGAAATATTACCTTTTACCGTTTCAGTTCCAATTTTTTCGAGCGAACCCGCCTTGTTCATATATGTAAGTTTTGTCTGAGTATCATTAAGCTTTTTAAAAAACGTAAGCGCATATTCATCTGCCGAAAGCCCGTTAGCCTGAGCTACCATCGCCTGCGCCAGAAACATAAAGACAATCAAAAATCCAAAAAGCAATTTAGAAATCTTTTTCATACATTAAGAGTAAAGGATAAAATGAAGGTTGTAAAGAAAGTTTTCTATTTAAAAAAATCGTCCTAGCGGGCTGTTCTGGAGTAACTGGTGAAACATTCTCGGAACTTGATACACGTGTGACTCAAACTCCGCTATTTGATGAAAGTGATGTTTCAATCATTACAACAAATATAGAACTTTCTGAAGGTGACTGGATATTCAAAGAAACATACGAAGGCACAACTCATACACCTATAGAAACAACATATAAAATCGGAAATGATACTTTACAGTATAGTTTTTTGTCATATAAAAGTGTTTATGTTTATGAATTGACAATAGTAAAAGATTTTATAATTACAACATCATACAACAGCAGATTTGAAGAAAAGATGGATTCGCAGAATAAAACAAAATATGACAATTTTGCGAAAGCGCATGGTGTTTCTTTGACCTGGAATGGCACAACACTCATTTCAGAGTATTCTTTTACAAATAAAAGTGTTGATGATATTAGTATAAAACATGCAATTGATTTAGCAAATGACTCCTATGGAATTACAAAAAGAAATAGAGCTGGCACACGATATATCATAAAAGACAAATATGGCAATCATATTTATTATTTTGCGAAAAAATAAATTGCAGCTTTTTTGAGTTGCCTGTGTGATTTGGAAAATAGCTTTTTCACGGGTAGCAAATAGTCCTTGCAAATTTCCATACACCCGTGAGATTTGGAAAAATCTCACCCCACGGGTAACAAGCGTTTACAGCAAATCTTTGTTTACCCGTGAAAGTTGAAAATAATATAAACCACGGGCAGCGATCACGCTCGACAGTTTTTTATGTTCCCGTGGAAATTGAAAAAGTCGTAAACCACGGGTAACAGTTACCCCCAGTAGATTTTTATGTACCCGTGAAATACAAAGAAATCATGTACCACGGGTACCGGACAAGGCTTGCAGATTTTTGACGACCCGTGAAATTTGAGAAAATCTTAATCCACGGGTATCAACCACTCTCAACAGATTTTAGTGTACCCGTGAGATTTGGAAAAATCTCACACCACGGGCATCACCTCCCCCAAGCAATTTTTCCAAACAATATTTTCATAAAAAACCAAAAACAATGTTATAATATTTTTGTTTATGAATGAAAACTTTCACAAATTATTTAATCTGATGCATCCCGATTTTTTTAATGCCCCGGACATCCGCGGCATGCCGGAAGATTATGTTTTCACCGAAATGGTCATGGACTTACAAAAAGAGACCCCTGCTGCCTTACCAACAACCACCCCCAAAAACATTTCTTTCGGCTTATATAATGGCAGCCTTGAAAAACTTCATAATGCAGTTGCACTTGTTGACGACGACTGGGTGCAATTTTTTTCAGATAAAACAAAAGTCTTCTGCGCCTTTGACGGAGACACCATTGCGGCATTTTGTATTTTAAGTGACTGGGGAAATTTTGAAGGACTTAAAATCGGCGGCCCCGGTTGTGTCGGAACAATTCCAGAATTTCGTTGCCGGGGCATTGGGCTTGAAATGGTCAGGCAGGCAACCACAATTCTTAGTAACGAAGGCTTTGACCTTTCCTGGATCCATTACACCTACCTTGAAAAATGGTATAGTAAAATTGGTTATCACACAGTTCTAAAATGGAACTGCAAAGGATTTATTTTATAAAAGAATATTACAAAAGGAAAAACACAAAATGGCAGAAGCAATTCAAATTGACAAAAACACCTGGAGATTCGAAGATGGCTTTGTCCGATTCTTTCTTCTGGAAGGCAATGACAAAGCAGTTATGATTGACAGCGGAATGAACTGTCTTGATGCAATGGCCTTGGCAAAAAAAATTACAGACAAACCTCTGATGCTTTTGAACACTCACGGAGATGTAGATCATGTTTCTGGCACCGGCAGCTTTTCTCAAATATACATGCATCGCCTTGATTTTGAAGACTGTGGAATTGCTTCAAAATTTCCGGACACAGCACTAGCACCAATTGATGACGGAGACATAATTGACCCCGGCAATCGTCCTCTTAAAATAATTCATATTCCTGGTCACACAAAAGGAAGTGTTGCAATTCTTGATGTGTCCAGACGCGTGCTTTATTCCGGTGATTCTGTTCAAAAAGGATACATCTTTATGTTTGGTCCCCAGCGCGAGCCAGAAAAATACGAAGCTTCTCTTGATAAACTGATTGCACTTAAATCTGATTATGATTTTATATATGCTTCGCACGACGAGTTTTCTTTATCAGGCGACTACGCTCAAAAAGTAAAATCAGCATGGCAAAGTGTGCGCGCCGGGGAAGTTCCTTTTGAATATGCCGATATGTTTGGAAATAAAATAAAATCTTACACAACAAAAGACTGTGGATTTTTCATAGGATAAAATATCAATTTTGCACAGGAGAAAAATTATGAAAAACTTAAAAAAAATCCTTTTTTTGGTTCTGCTGCTTGGTTCAACCATGTGTATACTTTCCTGCGGAAAAAACAAAACTACACTCACCTATATTGGTCATGCCAGTGTTAAAATTGTTGCAAGTGACGGCTCTGTTCTTTATATTGATCCGGCATATTATAAGTGGGACTACAAAAATCAACCTGCCGATTATATTCTGGTAACACATTCTCACGAAGATCATAAACCTGTCGCTGCCCTTAGTCTTAAAGAAGGTGGCCAGACAATTGATAATAAAAAGGCTCTCAAAAAAGGCGTTTATGAAACTTTTGATTTAGGTCCATTCAAAGTTGAAGCAGTTGCAGCAGGCGGAAATCCAAATCATGATGTAAGATATTGCGTTGGTTATCTTGTTACTGTTGACGGCATTACAATTTATCATGCAGGCGACACATCAAAAATAGATCAGATGAAAGAGCTTAGTTCCCGCCATATAGATTATGCAATGTATCCAATTGATGGAATCTTCAACATGGATGCGGTAGAAGCCACCGAGGTCGCAGAGCTTGTCGGCGCCTGTTGTAATATCCCGATTCATGAGTATGACCAGGGCGACAGCAAAAAATCAGATAACTTTACTCCTAAAGGCCGCATGGTTCTTGAATATGGTCAAACAATAAATATAAAGCCTCAGAAAAACTAACAATTTTCCATAATTGTAGTATAATACAATTATGGAAAAACAATTTAACACAAACAGCATTTTTTTGTATGTCGTGGCTGCAATTATAATTCTCTTTATACTTGCACAATCTTTTTATTTTTTAATCAGAGCGGCAAAACGCGCCAAAGTTATTGGACTTGAAAAATCTTTAGTCTGGAAAACAATTTCGTCTACTGCAATTTTTACTATTGCTCCTGCTTTTTCAATTCTGCTTGGTGTTGTAACGCTTTCTCAATTTTTGGGATTGCCGCTTCCCTGGATTCGTCTTAGTGTAATTGGGGCTATAACTTATGAGCTTCCGGCTGCAACTTCTACAGCAAAGGCTCTAAATATTTCCCTTTCAGAAATGATTACAGACCCTAAAACTTACACTGCAATCGCATGGGTAATGACTCTGGGAATTCTTCCAAGTATTCTGCTTACACCAATCTTAATCAAAAAAATCCAGAAGGGAATTATAAAGATTCAGACAAAAGATTCTTCCTGGGGAAACATTTTTATGACCTCCCTTTTTATGGGAATGATTTCGGCTTTCAGCGGAATGGTTTTCAGTCATCTTCGCGAAGGTTTAAAAGGTCTGCTGCCTGTTATAGTTTTATTTATTTCCGCACTCATAATGGCAATCTGCGGACTGTTGATTAAAAAGGCAAAAATCACCTGGCTTGAAAATTTTGCAATGCCTTTTTCTATGATTCTTTCTATGGTGGCTGCGGTTTTCCTTGCACCACTTTTTGGAATTTAAGGAGGTACAAAATGACAAATATGACATTCGAAGAATATACAGCCGATTCGCATGCAAAAGGTCAGCTCTGGATTTGGACAGCATTGTGCCTTATTCTTTTTGTACCAGTTTCGATTTGTGTTTATTATAACGCATGGCCAAGCATTACTGCAGTTTTAAAAGGCCTTCTTGGAGTTGCCCCAATTTACTGGACAGTTGGAGTTATTGAAATAATCACTTTTACACCAATGCTTGGAACTTCGGGAACTTATTTGAGTTTTGTTACAGGAAACGTAACTGCTTTAAAAGTTCCTGCAGCCCTGAATGCAATGGAAAGTGCAGGAATTAAACCTAATACAGAAGAAGGCGAAATTGTTTCTACAATCGCAATTGCAACAGCTTCTATTGTAACTACAATTGTAATTGCTATAGGAGTTTTCTGTTTTGTTCCGCTTCAGCCGTTACTTGCAAGCGAAAAATTAAAGCCAGCTTTTGACAATATTCTTTCTTCGCTTTTTGGTGCGCTTGGACTTGTTTACATAAGCAAAAACTGGAAGGTTTCTATTGCGCCAGTTCTTTTTATGATTGTTCTTTTTATCTGCGTGCCAAGTCTTGCAAGCTCTGTTGGTGTTCTTGTTCCTGTTGGAATCCTTATTTCACTTGGTGCAGCAAGAATTATGTACAAAAAAGGATGGCTTAAATAATGGATTTTTCACCGTTTACCCAAAGCGAAAAAGATAAAATCTGCACAGATATGTGCAATATGATTAAATGCAAAACAGTTTCGGACCTTGATGAAGCAAAAGTCGATCGTACCGAGTTTGAAAAATTCGCTGAACTTTTGAAACAGGCTTTTCCAAAAATATATTCTGAATGTAGCTTTTATAAGATTGGAAAAACAGGTCTTGTTCATAAGCTAAGCGGACAAAAAGATAATCCTGCTTACAAGGCCGACCACGCTGTAGTTCTTATGGCTCATTATGATGTTGTTCCGGTTGAAGAACAAAACTGGGAGTTTGCTCCTTTTGCAGGTGACATTGTGGACGGAAAAATCCGCGGGCGTGGCACTATGGACACAAAAGGAACTTTGTGCGCCTGTATGGAAGCAGTTGAACTTTGTCTTTGTAAAGGATGGCAGCCCGTCCAGGATTTATATCTTTGCTTTAGCGGCGAAGAAGAAATAAATGGTCAGACCTGTGCAGACATAGTTTCCTGGTTTGACGAAAATAAAATTACTGTTGATTTTGTTTTAGATGAAGGCGGTGCAATTGTAGATAACGTTTTTCCTGGTGTAAAAAAACTTTGCGCCATGGTTGGAACAGAAGAAAAAGGTTCGACATATTTAGATGTTGTTGTGAGTGGAAAGCCGGGACATGCCTCTGCCCCACCAAAACATTCTTCCGTTGGAATTGCATCACAAATTGTTGAACAGATAGAAAATCATCAGGCCCGCGCAGAGTTTACACCTACAGTCTGCCAGCTGCTCAAAACAATGGGAAAGAATAACAGCATTGCTCCAATGAAATTTATTTTTTCAAACCTTTGGCTTACAAAACCAATTGTAAATCTTATTTCAAAGCTTATGGGCGGAGAGCTTTTTGCACTTTTACATACAACCTGTGCAGTTACAAAATTCAGCGGAAGTTCAAGCTACAATGTACTTCCTTCTAAAGCAACTGTTGGAATGAATTTCCGGCTTTTGGGAAAAGATACAGTTGAAAAAACAGTTAACAAAGTCAAAAAAATTGCCCAGAAAACTGCCGGTAAAAATGCAGATATTCAGGTAAATGTCGTAAGCTACGGAAACCCTTCAAAAGTGTCTGATACAAAATGCAGCCAGTGGGAAACACTTTCCGAAACTATTCACGAAACATGGCCAGAAATTCTTGTAAGTCCTTATTTGATGATGGCCTGCAGTGATTCAAGACATTACTGCCACATTACCGACAAGGTATACCGTTTTAGTGCAATGTTCATGTCAAAGGCAGACCGCGCAATGATTCACGGAATTAACGAAGTTATCCGCATTGACGAACTTTTGAAAACTGTTGAATTTTATTCCAGACTGATTGCAAAAATCTAAATCAGCAGACCCTTACAACATATAACATCTCAGCTAAAAATGTGACAAAAATGTCACAAAAATGTAATGAAAATCGATGTCTTAGAAAATTCTGGTGTGATACTATAGAATTAAATAAAGGCCCTTCGACAGGCTCAGGGACCCCCTTGTCGCTCAGGGACCGCATAGGAGATTTTATATGACAATTCTTGATGTTAAAGATTTGAAAAAAACTTATACCGGCCGATTTGGCGGAAACCAGGTACAGGCTCTTAAGGGCGTAACTTTTTCGGTAGAAGAAGGCGAATATGTTGCAATCATGGGAGAATCTGGCTCGGGTAAAACCACGCTTTTAAATATTCTTGCAGCACTGGACAAGGCTACTGCAGGCAGCGTAATGCTTGATCAGAAAAACCTTGCAGACATTAAAGACAAGGAGCTTGCATCTTTCCGACGCGAAAATCTTGGTTTTGTTTTTCAGGAATTCAACCTGCTCGACACCTTTACTCTTAAAGACAACATTTTGTTACCGCTTGTGCTTAGTGGAAAAAGCGTTGCCGAAATGAACGAGCGTCTTGAACCAATCGCACAATCTCTTGGAATTTCAGAACTTTTGAATAAATATCCTTACGAGGTTTCAGGCGGACAAAAGCAGCGTGCCGCTGCTGCAAGAGCAGTCATTACAAACCCAAAACTCCTTCTTGCAGATGAACCAACCGGTGCTCTGGACTCTCAGTCTTCTTCTGACCTTCTGCGCGTGTTCGAAAAAATGAACAAAAGCGGTCAGACAATTCTTATGGTAACTCACTCAACAGATGCCGCTTCTCATGCAAACAGAATTCTGTTTATCCGCGATGGTGTTGTTTTCCATCAGATTTACAGAGGCGAAAGCACAAACGAAGAGCTTTATCAAAAAATTTCTGACACACTTACAATGCTCAGAAAAGGAGAAGCAAAATGAATCTTTACCCACGAATGGCATTGCAAAATATAAAGAAAAACTACCGCTTTTTTGTTCCACGCATCTTAACAGAAGCAGGACTTCTTGCAAGCTATTATATTGTATACACCCTTTACCGCGACGAGCGTCTTAAATCTGTTTACGGCGGCCAGTATCTTCCATTTTTTATGTTCATTGGAATTTCTGTTGTAACTTTGCTTTCGGTAATTCTTATGCTCTACACCAATAGCTTTTTGATGAAGCAACGCAAAAGAGAATTTGGCCTTTACAATGTTCTGGGCCTGGAAAAACGCCACGTTGGAAAAATCCTCTTTTCTGAATCTGCTATAAGCAATCTGGCTGGTATAATCTGCGGCATTCTTTTTGGAATGCTTTTTTATAAGCTTTGTGCCCTTTTTATCTGCAAGCTTTTGAATGTAACTTCTGTCCTTGGTTTTTATTATCTTAAGGCCAGCACAATTTTTCCTTCCATCCTTGGATTTGTTCTGATTGATTTATTTACTTATTTTGTAAACCTCATAAACATTGCAAGAATGAAGCCTGTAGAACTTATTGCCAGCGCCAGTACCGGAGAAAAAGAACCAAAGGTAAAATGGCTCATGCTGGTAGTTGGGACTCTTACTCTTGCAGGCGGCTACTATCTTGCCCTGGCAACAAAAGATCCAATCAGCGCCCTGCCGATTTTCTTTCTGGCTGTAATTCTTGTAATAATAGGCACCTACTTTCTTTTTGTTACAGGAACAACCTTTGTGCTTAAAAGACTCAAGGCAAACAAAAATTATTATTACAACAAAAAGCATATGACTTCTGTTTCCGGCCTTCTTTACAGAATGAAGCAGAATGCTGTTGGACTTGCTTCCATCTGTATTTTGTCCACCGGTGTTCTGGTTTTGATTTCTACAACCGTAAGTCTTTACTCCGGCATGGAAGATATTTTTTCTTCCAAGTATCAGCAGGAGCTTTATATTCATGCACGTTACGAAGCACCAAAAGATAATTACAAAGACGTTCCAAATGATGTAGTAAAAGCCGCAGTAGAAAAAGCCTCTCAAGAAAAGGGCCTTGACATTCAAAGAATTATGGAGCAGTCATTTCTTGTAGTTGATTATAAGATGAAAAACGGCAAGCTTGACACAAGTTCATATCCGCAGAATTTCAGCGAGGCGGTAGAATTTATTTTGATTACTCAGGATGAATATGCTGTAATTACCGGCCAGGAGCTTAACCTTAAAGATGATGAGATTGCTTTCTGTACAATTGTAAAAGGGGACACAAAAGCCTACCAGGAAAAAGTCCTTACACTTGCCGGAAAAGATTTTAAGATTGCACAGACTCTGAATTCTTTCCCGGTCCGCAGCAATACTTCAATTTCATTTCTTACAACCTACGGAATTGTTCTTCCTGACCAGGATATAGTCAATAGAATTTATGAGGTTCAGAAAGAAGCCCTTGGCTCCAAGGCCGATGATTTTACCCATCGTCTGGCAGTTAAATATGCAGATAAGGCTGCGGCCTGTGCAGCAGGCTTTGAAATGGACAAGATTATTTCTTCAGAAATCAATAAGTATGTTTATGCACAGAAAGGTTTTGAAGAAGGCAATTTACTTTATGTTTCTTCTGATTCCCTTTGGGATACACAGACCTGGATTAAGGGCATGTACGGCTCCTTTTTGTTCCTGGGAATTCTTTTGGGCTTAGTATTCCTTTTTGCAACTGCCCTCATCATTTACTATAAACAGATTTCCGAAGGCTATGAGGACCGCCGACGCTTCCAGATTATGGAAAAAATAGGCATGAGTCAAAACGAAGTTAAAGGCAGCATCAGAACTCAGATTCTGCTGGTATTCTTTTTGCCGCTGCTTGTTGCCGGACTCCACACCTGCTTTGCTTTTCCTCTGCTTCTGCGTCTGCTTAGTTTACTTTTGCTGCCAAAACTTTCTCTCTTTGTTTTGTGTACTAGTATTACCTTCTTTGTTTTTGCAACTGTCTACGTTGTTATTTACTCAATCACTGCAAAAACATATTATAAGATAGTACACTAGTGGTCACTGGGGTCCCTGAGGCTCTCGAAGGGCCCCTCAAGGTATAATTATGTATAAGATTCTACTTATAGAAGATGACACCGCACTTGCTCAGGCAATAGAAAAAACTCTTTCGGAATACGGAAACGAAATCAAAACTATCACAGATTTTCGTAACGTAACGGAAGAGTTTTTGCAGTACCAGCCGCAGCTTGTTCTACTTGATATAAAGCTTCCCTATTACAATGGTTTTCACTGGTGCGGTGAAATCCGTAAAATATCAAAGGTTCCGATTGTTTTTCTTTCTTCTGCTTCGGACAACATGAACATTGTTACAGCCATAGGCCTTGGCGGCGATGATTTTATTCCAAAGCCTGTGGACTCAATGGTGTTGAACGCAAAGATTCAGGCTGTGCTTCGCCGTACCTACGAAATTTCAGAAGCAGGCAGCGGCCTTGAATTCCATGGAGCAGTGTTAAAACCTTCCGAAGCCTGCGTTACCTACAACGGCAAAAAAATTGAGCTTACAAAAAATGAACTTAGAATCCTTTTATTTTTGATTGATAACAAAGGCAAATTTGTAAGCCGTGATGATTTGATGAAAGCACTGTGGCAGAATGACATTTACGTAGAAGAAAATACGCTTACAGTAAATGTTGGCCGACTTAGAAAAAAGCTTGAAGAAAACGGACTTGTTGATGTAATCGTTACAAAATCGGGAATAGGATACATGCTTGTATGAAAAGAAAAACCAAGGTTCTGCTTGACTGTTTAAAAGAGTTTGTCCTGCCTTTTGTGATTTTTTGTATTTATTCTCTTTCGATTTTCATTGTGTTCTGGTTGTATGATCTTAAACTGGAGCCTTTTTTTTATGCATCGGCAATTTCCTTTTTCTTTTTGATTTGTGCTTTTGTAATTAAATTTATTAAGACTTCGCAAAATCTTACCCGACAGGAATGTCTGGAAAAAATAGCTCTTCTTGAAGATAAAATCGCAAAGCTTTCGGCGGAGTTTTCGAGCCAGCAAAAAGAAATGCAGGATTTTTATACAGTCTGGGTACATCAGATTAAAACTCCTATTGCTGTATTAAAGCTTGAGTTAGACAAAGCTAACAAAAGAGAACTAAATCACGCTGCCTTGCAGGAAGAACTTTTCCGCATAGAACAATACACCGATATGGTTTTGTCATATCAGCGTTTGGGAAGCAGTTCGAATGATTTGCTTATACAGGAATATTCTCTTGATGAACTTATCCGCGAAGTTATAAGAAAGTATGCCTCTCAATTTATTTACAAAAAACTTAAGCTTGAATACGACGGCTGTACAGAAAAAATTGTAATTGATAAAAAATGGTTCTGCTGTATTTTAGAACAGCTTGTTTCAAACGCTATCAAATATACACAGTCAGGAGCAATAAGCATCACATTACAGAAGGGCAAACTTAGTGTAAGCGACACGGGAATTGGGATTGCCCCGGAAGATCTTCCACGCATTTTTGAAAAAGGCTACACAGGCACAAACGGAAGACTTAATGAAAAATCAAGCGGTCTTGGTTTGTACCTTTGTTCTAAAGCGGCAGACCTTCTGGAAGTTCCAATTACAGCACAAAGCACCCCCGGCAAGGGCAGCACATTTTATTTGAATATAAGCGAAAAACTGATATAATATAGGTGATGAAATACATTTATTTTATTGTTTTAATGAGCATAGCAGCAGTTATTGCTCTTATCATTTTGATTATCTCTATAAAAGAACGAGTCGACAACAAAAATAATAATACAACAAGCAGAATTCAAAATCAAAAGGATTTAGACGGCGTTTCCGGACAGGAACTTTACGGAACCTGGGCAGACGAAAAAAAGAAATATAAATCGTTTATCAGAAAGGTTAAAAAGGATTCTTAAAGAAACGTTTTCTTCGCCTAAAACTCTTTTACAAGTTCTTTGCACAACATCACAAGATTAAAACGGTTAGGGATTGGAGGGGCGCGCAAAGCGCGTTGCGCAGCAATGGAGCGAAAGCGGAACCCCGCAAAGCCCGACGGCTTGCTTTTGCGAGCCGGAACCGCCATAATATTATTAAACTGGAGATTTTCAAAATGAAAGCTATTGTTATTTATAAGAGTCAGACTGGATTCACAAAAAAATATGCAGAATGGATAAGCGAAGCTGCGGGCTGCGACTGCGTGGAATTAAAGAAGGCACGCAAATCTAAGCTTGCTGAATATGATGCAATTGTGTTTGGCGGCTGGTGTATGGCTGGCGGAATTTCAAAAGTTGCATGGTTCAAAAAATTGATTCCTTCGCTTTCTGCTGCCGGCAAAAAACTGATTGTGTTTATGGTTGGTGCAAGTCCTGCCGAAAGTGATGAAGCTGTAAATTCTTTGCGCAGAAACTTTACTGATGATGAATGGTCTAAGGTAAAAGCTTTTTACTGTCCGGGCGGATTGGATTGGAACAAAATGAGCGGCGGTTCAAAAATGGCAATTAAAATGCTTTTGAAAATTCTTTCGTGCAAAAAGGATGCAACCGAAGAGGATATGCGTACGGTAGAAATGCTTTCTAAATCTTTCGATATTTCTGACAAAAAATATATTGAGCCTATTCTTGCCGAATTGAAATAAACCGTATTTGATTTCCTGAATTTCTTTCATTGTCTTTTTCTCTATTTGGATTTATAATTTATGGTACAATTACATAAAAATGGAGTACTAGACAATGCGAAACTCTGACAAATCTTTTATTAAATTTCAACCTATACATTTTATCTTTTACATGTGCATATTTTATGTGCCGTTCTTTATCAGCTGGATAACCTTTGTTTATCTTAAAATCTTTGCGCTCAAAGACACGTTGCTGGGATTTACTTCTCCCGTTGCTATTATAAGTGTTCTTGGAGTTCTTGGTTTTGTTATTTACTGGTATTTTTCTCAGACCAGAAAAATAATGGAGTTTGATCCTACTAACCCTCAGTCTATTGTCAAAACTAACAAGATTGCAAAGAGATTTCAGTCGGTAACTCTGGCTGCTGCTCTTGTAAACGCACCTCTTTCGGCTATTATTGTTAAGGCTTCGTTTGCATCTCATGATGTTTTTGTAGATACTTTGCCGCTTTATGGCGTTTGCTGTGGCGATGTTTTCCTTATTGCCCAGGTTTTTTATAGTCTTTTTGTTCAGAAGGTAGAAAAAACACTTAAGGATTTGCCTTTTAGAGAAGAATTTCATTCCATGTCTCTTATTTTGCGCTCTAACTTCATAACTATTTTTGGAGCCATGGGTTTTCTTTTGCTTACAATTACTCCGGTTCTTTCTACTGCACTTAGCGATATTCCTGCAAGACGTCTTGTTGCACAATACATCTTCCCCGAAGGCGTACTTAGTGCAATTTTTATAGTTATTGCAAGTTTTTTACAAATGCGGTCAATTAGTGGTCGTGTAAAACTTATGCGTACTTTTACTAAAGAAGTTGCCGAAAGAGATTACACAGGTCTTCCTCTACCGGTTACTACTCGTAATGAATTTGGGCTGCTTATAAATGACCTTAACACTTTTAAGGACGAAACTCACAGTCTTTTAAATGATATTGAAAACACTGTTCAGATTTCTTTGAATACAGCAAATAATGTAAGTTCAAGTATGACACAGACTGCAACTGCAATAGAACAGATTTCGGCAAACATCAATAATGTAAAGGAGCGTGCCGGAAATCAGGTTCAAGGAGTTGCAAAGAGTGATGAAACAATCAAGGATATGATTGCAACAATTACTGACCTTAATAAAAACGTAAATCTTCAGGTAGAAGGAGTTTCTACTTCTTCGAGTGCTGTAGAAGAAATGGTTGCAAATATTCGTTCGGTAACTCAGATTCTTGATCAGAACAGTAAGACTGTAAAAGAACTTGGTACAGAATCGGAAAAGGGTCGCGAAATTATTCATAACTCTTCTGAGCTTGCTTCAACAATTCTTGATAAATCGGCTTCGCTGGTTCAGGCTTCTACTGTTGTACAGAGTATCGCTTCGCAGACAAATCTTCTGGCAATGAATGCAGCTATTGAAGCGGCACATGCGGGTGAAGCAGGTCAGGGTTTTGCTGTTGTAGCAGATGAAATTCGTAAGCTTGCAGAACAATCAAATGCACAGGGAAAAGCTATTGCATCGCAGTTGAGTTCTCTTCAGGAAATAATTCAAAATGTTTCTGATAATACAAAATCGGTACAGAATCAATTTGAAGTAATCTTTGATCTTACAAATAAAGTTCAGGAGCAGGAAACTGTCATTAAGAACGCAATGGACGAACAGAATGAAGGAAGCGTTCAGGTGCTTCAGGCAATAAGCGAGATTCAGACCTCTTCCGAAGCTGTAAAAGAAAATACAAATGTTCTTCTTGAAGGCAGCAGAAAAATTGGCGAAGAAATGACAAACCTTGCGAACGTTACCCGCGAAATTACAGATGCTATGATTACAATGGCAGCCAGTTCAAATCAGATTACACAGTCTGTTGAACTTTGCCATAATCTTAGTGACGAAAATCAGAGCAACCTTACAGATCTTAAACAGGAAGTTGATTTGTTTAAGATTAATTAGAATGATCTGTTATTTCAAAAAATAAGTCTTCATCGAGCCCTTGCCTTTGATTTCCATTTCAATGGCTTCGGAGTAATCAACGGCAGCTTTGGTGAGACCCATAGTGTTTTCGGAAACATGAATCTTTGAAGTTTCGCCGGAGCTTTCCATGCGGCTTGCTACGTTTACGGTGTCGCCCCAGATATCGTAGACGAATTTTGTTTTTCCGATTACGCCGGCTATGAGGCTGCCACTATTTATTCCTATTCTCATAAAAAGCTTTACGCTGCTTGTGGCATTAAAATCTTCAATATCCTTAAGCATTCCCTGTGCAAACTTTACAAGAGCAAGCGCATTTTTTTCTGCAGGCTCATTTCCAAAAAGACCGGAGGCTGCCATATACGAGTCACCGATTGTTTTGATTTTTTCTATACCTTCGCGTTTGGCTCGTTCATCGATGCGGGAATACAAAGAGTTCAAGGCACCTACAACTGTGTCGGCATCAAGAGTACTTGTCATTTTTGTAAAGTCAACGATGTCGGCAAAAAGAACAGAAGCATTTTCAATCTTGTCGGCAATTTTTGCGTTGTTGTCCATAGAAAGGCGCTTTGCAATTTGTTCCGGCAGGATGTTCAAAAGCAGATGTTCAGAACGATTCTTTTCTTCTTCAAGTTCCTTGGTTCGTTCCTTAACTGTGTCTTCGAGTTTTTTGTTTTCTTCTTCAACGCGGATAATTTTTCCTTCTGCAAAAGAAATTGTGATTGAAACAATAAAAAGAATCGCAAGCAAAATTACTATAATTTCAAATAAAAGATTTGACATAGGTTTAAGAACACTTTCGTAGGTGAAAACTATTTTTGAATTAAGCGGCTCAAAAGAAGACGGCGAATACATAATGCAGCCAAAACCCAAAGTTTTAAGTGCAGTAACCTGATAATAATCTGCTCCGTGAATATTTCCTTCGTCCTTGTCCTGCGGCTTTCGTACATTCATATGAGTATCTGAAAGAGAAAAGGTTCCGTTCCAAGGGCCCGGATCAATTGAACAGTCGGGAACAACATCAATAGTCACATTCCAGTCGGTGATGACTGTGGCTTTCATGTTGTTGTAAATCATTCCGTTGTATTGAGCGCCTAATCTTGTTTCGTCACCATCGTCATTCCAGAATTTTTCGGCATCGCGCTGGAAGGTTATGCAAACAGATTTTGTGGTGTCGTTTTCTAAATAAGGAGTATCTATGGTAATTGTTCTTGCCGGCAGATTAATTCCCGTAATAGAAATTATAATCAGAAGCCCCAGGAGCCCGCCGGAAATCACACAGATAACCTGCCAGATATGATTTCTGACAATTCGTTTCTGCATATCTGGAATTGTGAGCACCTGTTTGTAGTTTGGAGTGAGCCGTGTGCCGTCTTTCTTATCAGAATAAAATTCCAATTCCATAAGTTTTATTGAAGAATAAAATAGATGAAGCGCTCCAACACCGTAGCCAATATCTATCCACGAAATTCCATAAACAAACAAAGCAAGAATAATTCCAATTAAAGGAAAAATACAATAAACAAAAAGTGAAATGAAAATATTATTCTGCAAAACTTTTCTGGATTGAAAAAGCATTACAAGCGTGATGAGTCCCGGTAAAAGTCCGAGCACAACACTTAAAGGATACAGCGCGCTTCTGTGGTAAAAATTTCCTTCATCAAAATAATAAAAAAGATTTGTAAACTGGCTGACACAAGTTAAGATGATTCCCAAAAGGCAGATGTAAAAAACGATATAAAGATGAACTGGAACACCGTTTTTGATGGAAGTACGTGGCGTCCCCAGAATCTTAAAATCAAGCAGGTCTGATTTTATAAACTCGACAGAATAAAAACAGAAGAAAAAAGCCGTAAAATAATTAAGGGCAAAAACCATAAAGTTACTTATACGAACCAGATAGAATCCAGTCTGTCCGCTGTGCCCTCTGAAAATGTATGCAAGGGCGTCAAAAATAAGCAGGAAGCCTGTAATGAATTGCAATAAAGCCAGTGTACGGCGGCTGTTATTCTTAAGCTTGTGTCCAGATAACAGAAACACACCAACCTGTAAACAAAAAAAGGCCAGTCCAAAAAGAATAACGATGCTAATCAGTCTAATTGTTTCACTCATAATTTTTTCTCCATTAACAGGAACTTTCCTTTGCGCCAATCGGCTGTTCCTGTCTGATGATAACCTGCTTTTTCATAAAGTCTGAGCGCATACGGATTTAATGTAAAAACATCAAGTCGTATTGCTTTAATACCCAGGCTGCGTAATTGCTCTTCTATGTAAGCCAGTGTTTTTTTTGCAACTCCCCTATTCTGAAACTTTGGATTTACACAGAACCTGTGAAGTACACAAAAATCTTCGCCCCTATACGACCAGTCGGCAAAAGAATATGCTTCTTCCTGGCATTTATTTAAAACATAAATAACGGCAATCTGTCCGTCAATAATTCCTTCGTAAAGATTCTGGTCGCGAATATCGGCAAGAAAATCTTCTCTAGCCGGATAAATTTCATCCCATTGAGGAATGCCGTTCTGATCCATCACAGCAATTGCATTTTTTACAAGAGAAAAAATTTCTTCAATATCCGCTTCGTCAGCTTTCTTAAAATCCATTTTGTTTACCAGTAATTATTTGATTTTCAACGATCTTAAATATTCTTTTCTTTCATCAGGCACGCGGAAGCTTTCACACGCCTTTTGAATTGTCTTGTTATGAGTCCAGACATCAAGTCGTCGCCCTTCTATAAACTTTACTGCACTATCCCATTGTTTTGTTAGTGCTTCTGCAAAAAGCCAGGCTGTCATCATATTTACATAATATTCATTTGAATGCAAGTCTGCAGGTAAATCAAGATACTCAGGTTTAAAATCCTCATCAAGATAATTTGCCATCAATATTTTCATGCCGCAACGGCGGGTATAAGTTGCCTCGGATGAAATCCAGGTCTTCACCTTGTCTATCAGCTCCGCACGATGCTTTTTAAAACACGCAGGATTCACGCCATCATTTACAGCCCAGTTATTAATATACGGCATAAACTTTTCCAGCGCTGCAACACATTCATTAAAATCTTTTATCTTATTTATGAGTGCCACGTGAAGGCAATTTTCTTCATGATAAGTATGTGGTAAAGTTGAAAGAAATTCTGGAATTACAGGATCGCCCTTTATACGCCTTAAAATATTTTTGTACTCAGGTGCGCGAATCCCAATGAAATGTTCACGTGGCGCGGTAGGTATAAGTTTGGCACTAAAATCACCATACTTTTTATCTTCATATTCAAACAGCAGCTTTTGAAGTTCGTTTATAGTCATATAAATATTATATCACCAGAAACACAATTCTTCAAAAGCTGTGTGAAAAACGATGGAATATTATCTGATTATATACAACCCCGCTGCGGAAGACTTGTAGTCTTTTGGGATTTTAAGACCTTCTACATTCATTCCGTACCAGTAAAGCTCCTGAACCGGGCTTAAGAAATAACAGAGCCAGAAGGTATAGAACTGATCTATTCTTTCCTTTACATTATGCATTTCCGGGAGCAGAAGTTCTTCAATTGCTTTGTCCACTGCTTCTGCAATTTCCTTTACAATTGGAATTACAGCTCTGGTTATAAGCTTTTCCAATTGACCAAAAACTTCTTCTGTAAAAACTGGAATCATTGGTTTATAGCCGGCAGCCCCTTTTTCAACAACGCCATGTTTTACAAATTCTTCAAGGCACTTTTCTTCGGCTTCTGTAAAATCGCAGTCACTTCCATTTACAAGCTTCAGATAAAAATCAATATTGTTTTTGGTAATATAAATATTTCTACCCGAAGCTGAAGTTGGCGTTCCTGTTGTTGATTCTTCAAAGCTGCAGGGAAATGGTTCGAAATCAAAAACATTATTGAATTGAATATCACCATAATGATTATAACATGTTGAAGTCCGATCTATTCGTTTTTCCAGCTTGTCTTCTTCAACCTTTTCATCTGCATAATGATAAGAGGCACAAAGTGAAAAATTATAATTCTGAGTTCGCCAGTCATTATTGCTCATGATGACTTCATTTGTTTTATCTGAATAATAAGAACGGAATTCGGACATCATACAGTTGTTTGTCACTGTAAACAAAAACCAGTTCAGATACGAAAGCTCAAAATCATTTCCATAAAAATCAAGGGCTGCAATTTTTCCACGGATTGAAAAAAGCATGTCATTTATTTTTTTAGGAATGTCGTGTTCTTGATAAATCTTATAACAAAAACCGCCCGCCTCATAATTTTTCTTCAGATGAAGCATTGGAAAAAGTGTAAGATATTTTCCATCAATTTTTTTCATCATCTTTTCATTGCAAAAAGATTCAACTGCATCCAGAATATATTCGCAAGGAGTTTGAAGCGCCTCCGAAAGTTCTTCCACAGATTTTGCTTTATCATAACAAAGCAAGGCCAGCTGCTGTCTGAAGATTCCATGCAATGCGCGCATTGCAGGAGATGCCCAGCCACAGTAAGAGACTTGAAATTCTGCAGGGGCATACGAAAGTTGTTTATTAATCTCACTCATTTTTTACTCCGTTAAAAGTGCCATGGCGACACAAGAGGCATTCTTGCCTTCTGCAAATCGAACAAGCTTATTATCAATTGCATACTGCATAAGCATTGAATCAAGACTGTTTCTGTTTCCAACTGGAATAATATGCCAGAACGACGCCCACAAAAGATCATGACGAATATGAGGCAAAACAATTTTTTCCTGAGCCTTGTAAAGTGCATCATAATATTCAATTGAAAGCTCTCGGAATTTTTCCTTCCAGATTTTACTCCACTTTTCGATCAAATCAAAACTGATAATCGGGATTGTTCCCATGTAGCCGGCAGAAGTTTTTTCGAGTACGCCATTGTTCAGCATATCTGCAGCTAAAACTTCTTCTTTTTGAGAAAGCTGCTTTCCAGGATTTTTTATAAGCTCAAGATACAGCGCTGCATTAGAACCATTCAACCACTGAAGACGTTCCAAATCCAAAGTGTATTCTTGTCCCTCTTTTTCATAATGCATTGTGTTGATAGTGTCGTGAAGTTCAATGCGTCCATATTCTGGAATATTATAAATTTCAAAATTGTAGCCAGGGCCTATCAAATGTGCTTCTTTTTTTGCGGCATGTTCAGATTCAGGTTCATCTTCATATTGCCCCGAAAGATAAAAGTTTCGCCAGAATCTATCTGGAAGCCCCTTACCATATTTTTCACGAAGATATTCCCCACCGGTTTTCATTCCAAACTCTCTGTCAGAACGGATAATAAAATATGGCAGAAGATATTCCCATTCAAAATCATTTCCGTAAAAATCTTCTTTCAGGATATCCTGTTTCATGTCAGTTAGAATTTCAAAATAGCGTTCAGCAATTTTCAAATCCTTACAAATCTTGCTGTCAATTTCTTCTGCCTTTCGAATCACAGATTTTGGAAAGATTGTAAAATCTGTAAGATACTTTCCCTTTTTTTCTTCGAAGAGAACATTTGCTCTGATAAGCTTTTGAATGCTTTCTTCAAGAAACAACCGCGGAATCTGCATTTGTTTTAAAAGCTGATTTACCGTCTGACTTTTTTCGCGGCATAGAAACAGGATTTGTCTGTCTATCAGAGAAGAAATTGTCATCCACGCCTGATTTGCATTACCATAAAATTCAAGTTCAAAATCAACAATCTGACTTCTTTTTTCTTTATCAAATTTTTCATTCCGATTTTCCATAGTTTCAAAATTCTCCTTAAGATTTTTGCGGGCATCGGATAAGCGGCTTGTTACTGTACCCGTAGGGAGCTTTAGTGAATCGGCAATTTCTTTAACACTTTGATTTTTAATGTAGAAGCGCACAAGAATATCTCTGTGAATATTTGCAAGCTGTGTCATTGATTTTGAAAGTGTATCAAGTTCTTCCTGCCTGATATAATCACCAATAGATTTATCAAATCCAAGAAGACTGTTTTCCATGTCATCAAGACTGATTTTTACCGGACGTTTTTTTCTGTAAAAATCTACAACTTTGTTATGCGCAATCTGCCAGAAAAGACCATAGAAATTTTCAATCTTTTTTCCACTGCGCAAAACGAGCATTGCATCTACAAGAATTTCCTGTGCCACATCTTTTGCATCTTCTTTGTCAGAAATTTTCTTCCAGCAAAAAAGAAATGTCTTTTCCATCAATTCGTCTGTGATAAAAGTTTCCACCATCAGCTCCACTTTTTGAAAACGTTTTAAAACCTATGTAATCGATTACACTATTATAGTCGATAAAACTGTATTTTTGTTGGATAAAAAATAATATATTCATACAATTTTTTTTAAATCTTTCTGTTATACTTATGTTATGAAAATTTTAGTAATCAATAATATGCTTGAAAAAAAGCATCTGGATCAGATTAAATCAACTGCCACATCGCTGGGACACGAAGTTTTCTTTTATACTTCAGAGGCAGAAATTCCTCAGTCAAATTTTGACACAGACATCATTTATGGTTTTGCCCCTTCTATAGTCAAATCAAGCAAAAAACTTAAATGGCTTTGTGTACCATGGGCTGGAGTCGATTCCCTTATGGCGCCAGATTATTTTGCAAATGAAGAATGCCTTCTGACAAATGCTGCAGGTGCTTATGGTGTTTCTATTGCCGAACATATGATTGCAGTTTCGCTTGTGATGATGCGACGCCTTAATGAATTCTTTGAAGAAACCAGAAATGGTCAGTGGCACAAACCTCGCCCGCAGCGGTCTCTTAAAGACTGTCGCATTACAGTTCTTGGAACAGGCGACATTGGAACAAACTTTGCAAACCGTGCGCGAGCCTTTGAACCAGCAGCCATCATCGGGGTTTGTCGCAGTGGAAAAAGCAGCGCAACTGTTTATGATAAGGTGCTTCCAGTAAGCGAACTTGATTCAGTTCTGCCGGAAACAGATCTTCTTGCAATGAGCCTGCCCTCTACTGCGGAAACTCGTGGTATTCTTTCGCGTGAACGACTGGTCTTGCTTCCACAAGATTCATACATTGTAAATGTTGGTCGTGGTTCAGCAATTGATGAAGACGCACTTGCTGACGCGTTGGATAGAGGTCAGCTTGCAGGAGCAGCACTTGATGTGTTCCAGACAGAGCCGCTTCCAACAGACCACCGCCTTTGGAAAACAAAGAATCTTTTGATAACTCCACACGTTGCCGGGAATATGACTCTTGAGCACACAAGAAACAAGAACGTGGCAATGTTTTTGGAAGACCTTAAAAATTTTACTGACGGAGTTCCTCTAAAATATCTTGTAGACAGGAAGCTTGGATATTAAGATTTATTGAAAACAAAAATCGTGGTGTGTGAGCTTGGTGTGGGAAAAAACTTTCGATGGACAAAATCCCTTACGAATCAGTTGTTTGGAATAAAAAGCTTTCTCTTGACATTTTATGTTTGATAAAATATAATTTGATTAAACTTAATACACTGGAGGTAAATATATGGGATTTTATGATTACAAAGTTCAGACACCGGCAGGTGAAGATGTATCTATGAGCACTTTTCAAGGAAAAGTTGTTCTTGTCGTAAACACAGCTACAGGCTGCGGCTTCACTCCTCATTACAAGGATATTGAAGAAATGTATGAAAAATATCACGATCAGGGATTCGAAGTCGTTGATGTTCCATGCAATCAGTTTGCAGGTCAGACTCCTGGAACAGATGAAGAGATTCACCAATTCTGTACACTCAAATACAACACACAATTTCCGCAGATGAAAAAATCAGATGTAAACGGTGAAAATCAGCTTCCTTTATTCAAATATCTTAAAGAGCAGAAAGGATTCGAAGGTTTTGGAAAAGGACCTACAGCTTTGGCAATGAACGCAATGCTTAAAGGAATAGATAAAGACTATAAAAAGAACCCGGACATCAAATGGAATTTTACAAAATTCGTAATTGACCGTCAGGGCAATGTTGTGGCACGTTTTGAGCCAACTGCAAAAATGCAGGATGTTGCAGAATGTGTTGCAAGTCTTCTGTAGTTTGAATATTATAATCGCATCAGATAAGGTGGTATATATGGCTCAACAATATGATCAGCTTTTGTTACAAAATCAACTATGTTTTCCTCTTTATGCTTGTGCACGAAAAATTGTTGCAGGATATACCCCTTATCTAAAGCCCCTTGGACTTACCTATACCCAGTATATTGTGTTCATGGTTCTTTGGGAAAAAGAAAGTGTTACAGCCGGACAGTTAGGAAGTATTCTTCATCTTGATGCCGGCACGCTTACACCCCTTCTTAAACATCTGGAAAAAGACGGTTATGTAACCCGAAAACGTTCCAAAGAAGATGAACGCATAATGCAAATAACCATCACAAAAAAAGGCGACGCCCTCAAAGAAAAATGCAAAAACATCCCGCTTGAACTTATCAAAAACAAAGCTTCCTGCAACACCGGCCTCACCGAAACAGAATCAAAAAAATTATATCAACTTTTGTACAAGCTACTGGAAGAATAAAATTAAATAGATGCTGGATAAATAACTCCGACAGTATCCTTCGATGTAAAAGACTCGCTTTAGTGTTATCAATCTTACAGGAACCTTAGTCCATTTCTCCTCTAAATCGTCTATCAAACATTTGTTAAATCCGTGAAATCATTTATTAACCAAAGTTTTCTTAAGTCTTTTAGTTTTATCCACCGTTTAAACTAAACGCCCAGAACTGTTCTTTTAGCGTAGCACGCCCTTAATGGTTTAGCTTAACAAAGCTCAGTTCGCCCCCTGCCCGTATGGGTGGGAAAAGTAAACAAAATTTTTTTAGCCTTTTTTCTATAAAAGGTTCAACAAGGAGAAGTT
>JAGCTZ010000054.1 GCA_017963165.1 Treponema sp. | reverse complement strand
TGAATTCTTGCTTTCATTCTTTGAACCAGAGAACTACAAGATTATCGTTAAAGACCTCAATGCAATTCCACTTTTGCCAGGTTATGATGATCTTATTGATGACAATGCAAAGAAAGTTGTAAAGGCTGTTGCTGAAGCAAAATACTATCAGTTGTACTACGATCAGTTCCTTCCTTCAGCAGTTGGCGAAGACATCAAAGATGCTACAGCAGGTATCTTTGCTGGTACACTTACACCACAGCAGGCTTGTGACAAGATTCAGAAATCTTGGGAAGCAAACAAATAATTCTTGCAAGCTGATATTTTAGAGGTTCATAAATGAACTGAATCAAATGAAAACGGAACAGTTCAACTGTTCCGTTTTTTTTCATATTTTCCATTTACGGAAGGAACTATGTTAGTTAATAAAAAACAAAATTTTTTAACAGCCATGGCGCTTTTAATAGTACCGCTCGTCCTCTTTTCGTTCTTTGTTGTATTCCCCGTTTTAAGAGCTGCCTTTTACAGTCTTTTCAAATGGAACGGACTGGGTGCGCTTTTCGGACCTAATGCAGGCCGAAAAACAAAGTTTATAGCTTTGGGCAATTTTAAAGAGATTCTGGCAGATCCAATATTCTGGAAAGCTTTTTTAAATAATGTAAAAATTATTATTTTTTCGCTAGTTATAGAGCTTCCGATTGCGCTTGTTCTTGCGCTGAATATTTTTTCAAAAACACGTCTGAATGTTGCATTGCGGACTATCTATTTTATTCCGTATGTTGTTTCAGAAGTTGTTGCAGGTACAGTCTGGACATTTATTTATAATCCGCAGTATGGCTTGTCAAACTCGTTTTTTGCATGCTTTTTCCCTGCGGGAACAGACTTTGCATTTCTTGGGCGGCCGGAGACTGTTTTTGCCGCGATATTCGTAGTTGTTATCTGGAAATATTTCGGCTTGTACATGATTCTGTATATCGCCGGTCTTCAGGGCATTTCTGACGATATCCGCGAGGCGGCGGCAATTGACGGTGCTTCTCCGTTGCAGCTGAATCTGTTCATCATCATTCCGCTGCTTCTTCCGACAATTGTCGTTACTATGTTTTTCTGTATTGTCGGTTCTCTGCAGACATTCGATATAATTTGGGCAATGGGACAAGGCGACCCGGTAAATGCAGCTGAAACAATGGTTACGTATCTGTATAAATTCGGCTTCAACCGTTCGCAGATGGGCTACGGAAGTGCGACGGCTATTGTCATCTTTGTTATCTGTGTTACTTTCAATGCAGTATATCAGAAACTTCTAAACAAAGGTGAGTGAGGTGCAGAATGAACAAAACAAATTCAAATATCTGGTATAAAGTTTTAAAAATACTTTTTCTTGTTATAATCGCTTTTTATACGGTATTTCCGCTTTGGGTTATGCTCTGGGGCGGTTTTAAGACAGCCGGCGGACTGCGCGGAAATCCTTTCGGATTTCCGACAGAATTTCAGTTTAAAACATTTGCAAAAATTCTGAATCCGGCAACATCTTCGTTTTTTACAAATTTTGTGAATTCAATGGTAATCATGGCAGGAACAGTTGTTGTACAAGTTGTTCTCTGCTGTCTTACAGGATTTACGTTTGCACGAATTAAATTCTGGGGAAGAGAGCTTTTGTACAATTATATTCTGCTCGGTCTGCTGTTCCCGCTTGCAGTTGCAATTTTGCCAATG
>JAGCTZ010000053.1 GCA_017963165.1 Treponema sp. | reverse complement strand
TGGGATATGATTTCAAGCAGCTGATTCGATTAATGAACACCTAAGAAAAAAAAACAATAAACGAAAATCTACAAAATTCATTTAAACATAAAAAAGGCTGCCCTTTTTGAAGTCTTTTTAATAACTTCCAGGACAGCCCCAATTTAATTTAAAATAAAAAACGCTTCCTTGATTAGGAAGCGTGCTTTTTAGCGGGGGCAGGACTCGAACCTGCGGCCTCCGGGTTATATTTCCTTACAGTATAAGCAATTAGGCTTTGTCTTGTTAGTGGTGGCAACAAGTTGGTGGCACCAAATATATGTGTATTTTAGTTTATATTTTTTGTTTTGTCAGCAGCTTCTGCAATAAAAGAAATTCACAAAAGAACAAAACCATGTTATATTATATAAATAGCAAACAGGAGGTTCAAAATGTCGGCAAAGGAATTAAAAAATTTTGAAAATCAGTTAAGTTTACTCACATTTGCAGAACAGATAACCATTATGGAATATCTTTTGAAACTGATGAAAAAAAGACAGTCTGAATTCTCTGATAATATATTTAATACAGATGCACAAGCCAAGAATGGTTTAGACGAAGCTATTGCAGAAGTAGAACGTGGAGACATTGAAGTTTTCAATTCTTTCGATGACTTTAAGGTGGCAATGGCTAGATGACAAGACAGCTCCGTACTACAAAATCTTTTCGTAAAGACTACAAGAAACTCAACAATGATGAAATTGTAGAAACCGATACAGTTGTTAAAAAACTCTTAAAAGATGAACCTCTTGATACAAAATATCGTGACCATGACTTACTTGGAAATTATATTGGTTTTCGAGAATGTCATATTCGCCCAGATTTATTTCTTGTATATAAAAAAAGCAACGATGGAAAACTTTATATTCTAACCCTTTATCGCATAAGTTCTCATACCAAAATATTTGATATAAAGAAAAGCAAAAAAAATAAGTAATATTACTGCCTAATAAAATCGCTCTTCATCTGAACATATTCTTTTTCCAGGCGTACCTCGTCGGAAGTAATGAAGCTGCTGTATTGAGTGCAGTCTGAACTATTTGTATCCATAATTTATATATTAGCACCCCGGATGATAAAATTAAGAACCTGAGGGTCTTAACTAATTTAATATAACTTATTAAGCCACAGGAGAATATAAATAAATGGCAGACAACTCAATTATTAAAGATGACCAAAACTTGGGGATAACAGACAGTACTTCCGAAACACTAGCAACCCAGGGAAATGTAATAAATTCATTGATAAGTTTCTGGGTGAAACTTAGAGCCAAATTAAACCTTGCCGTTACCAGGGATACTTCTAAAGCTATCGGCAGTGAATATATACCAGTATATGTTAATAAAGATGGAGAGGTAAAAGAGTGTAATACAGAAATTATAGGTATTACTTCTGTCGGTAATAACTCTTTAACAGATAATACAATTAAACTTAATGCAACAGGTACTAACCCTAGTATAAAAATTACAGTAAAACCTGTAATAGGAACAATGGTTTGTTTAAGTTTACCTGCCTATTCGTCAATTAATGCTACAGAACTTAGAATACATGACGGCAATAATGTTTCAAGTCTGGTATATTATACTTCTGGTATTTCTGTTCAAGTTAAAGACTTGGCTGGTCAAGCTGTAAAGTATCTTCTTGTATACAGTAAAGATGATAGTAATGCAGGTCGCTGGATACTTTTGAATAAATTACAGGAAGCAACTTCAACAGGAGCCAATGATACTAGTGGAGACCCTGACTCAATACCACAAGGAAAGGCAGGTCTTATGTCTGCATATGATAAAGCTAAACTTAATAGCATACAATGGGGTGCAACTAAATTTACTTTTAGTATGTTTAATACTATGCCTGCTGCAACAACAGACTCTCTAGGTGGTGTTTGCCTTGGTGATAGTAAAAAGGATAAGAATATTTTAACACTTCAAGGTACTGGTAATATTAATAAGTATTATCCAGTAACAGCAGATAAAGATAATAAACTTGTTGTAAATGTTCCGTGGCAAGAAAACACTGATACCCATTACAAAACAGACGTTGCTGTAGGTAATGGTGATACAACAAAAAGAGCCCAGGATAATCCAATAGTAGCAATATTTGAAAAAGACAATGATAGTCTTGTAAATAGTTCTCTACACTCTTTCCAAATTGCGGACGGTGATAATATTACAGTAGAGAGTGATGCTAACAATGTAATAACTATTAAAGGACAGGCGGGTATTCCAACTTTTGGAGCGGGAGATGCTGACAGTGTTCTTCGTGTAAACAGTGATGGAAATGGTATAGAGTGGAAAAGTCGAGCCCCATTAAAAAATAACGCAGTATACCAAAATTATTCAACATCTGAAAAATACCTTGTATTTGGCCCAGGCTCTTCAAAAGCTAATACCTCAAATTTCTTGGCAGGAAATGGTTCTTGGGTAACAGGTATATTAGTTCCAAAACCAGGAACAGGCGACTATGGCAAAACTTTAAAATGTGATAATAATGGAAACTTATATTGGGGATAATATTATACCGCAGTAATATCTACCCCCACAGACACAGCGTCCTTGGGTACAGTTATAAAATGAAAAACCCACAGATAAAAGTCTGTGGGTTTATTTTTTATGGTAAATATAGTGTAGTTTAGTTGCAAAATCCCAGCTATTTTTAAAAAATTGTAGGAAACACTCACAGTTATTTTTTATCTTCCAGGCCTCTTAACCCTTTAGGTACTTTCCCAAATATTCTTTCCATCTCTTTTTTATTCCATACCAACACCAGAATATGCTTAGCTTATTGTTCATAATATATTGTAGCCCTTTTAACCTGGTCAAGCTCGTCAGTAACATATACTGCACTAAGGCTGCCGTGGTTTTCCGCTGGCAGCCGATATTTTTTAGACTAAAAAAATACAGGAAACTAACATGTGATTTATTTTCCCATAACTTCTTTTTCTATTTTTTTAATATCCCTTTTAGAAAGGCTATCTGCACTTATGAAAGGGAAGAAATGATGTAACCTATATCGTTTTAATAAAGCATTATATGTAAGACACTCAGCTTTATGATATTGTTTAAGCTTTTCAAACATTTCTGGAGACCTTTTTGTTGTCTCTCCGATATCAGCCAAAGTAAGTTCAAGTAAGTCTCGAAAATAGGGTTCTATACCGAAGGCCCAGCCTTTATATCCAGAAAATTGTTGATTTGTGCTATTACATTCAAAGCCTTCTTTTGAAATTTTACCTATTCCAATAAATTTTACTAAAACATAAATACATAAACAAAAACAGCAAAAAATACTGAATAACTTGAAAAGTTTACAGAAGTTCAATTCTAGCAGCCAGTTAAATAAATTTATCATTAGATATTCTCCTATTCTGTTATATTAACATATAATTATATATTATGAATAAAGAAACATAGACTGGCAAGCCCACGATGGAGAATAATAATAAATGAGAAGGGATGGTAAACCTTTTAAAACATTTATCACTGTTTTAGAAATTTTAATGAGTATCAATAAAACAGTCTAATACATGAGCAATTCTTATATTATCAAAGTCTGGATAGTATAAAAGACGATAATTTCCTTTTGAACTATTTCTATGATATACGTCTATACTCCATACATTTTTATATTGGTCTATAAATTGCTCTATTCGTTCAGAATTAGCTCCTATGTCTTTCTTTGTTAATTTATGATTTGTTCTTGCTTTTAATGTGTCTTGACTCTGGAAACTGCTTAATGCAGAAACTATTTCTTTAAAGTCACGTTTTTCACTAGGGCTGTCTTTTATTGTACATTCTGAAAAGTCAAGGTAAATTTTGCCTTCTACTGAGAGAGACTTCTTTTCAGGTGTGCTATCAGAAGAAAATCCTTTTGTTTTTTCAACACTAAAACTAGGCATAATGATAAATCTTTGAATAAAAGCTCTTTATAGCGGCTGTCGTTATAATTGTATTTCTTCCCTTTGAATATGCATCTTTCCAAGGTTTCTCAGAATGTGTAAGAGTTATTAATTGTGGGCCAGTCATATCTCCGTAATAACCAAGGGCAATATCTATCATTTCAACGTCTTTTATATCAATGTTAATTACTTCATTTGTTTTTGGTATTTGCTGGTCAATATTCTTATATGAATTATAAATACTTCGTACAACTGGACCATAGTCCCAGGCTTCAATTGGTTCTTCAAATAATTCCTTTTTATTTATTACTAAAGAAACAGCTTGTGAATAAAAGAGAAGTTTTTGTAATTTTAAATTATCAACATAAATGTCTGGGTAATTAATAATGTATTTTGCAACATCTGATACATTCATACAAATTTCTCCTCCAAATAAATAAAGTTCTAGTTTAATTAGTTCCGTTATAAGCATTTTATTATATCATATATTTATTTTATTGCAAACAGCTTTTAGATTTAAAGTAAATGTTAATCAGTAACCATTAATGTCATACAACTTATTCTCCTCTATTAATATAATAGCACTCTTTTGGTTTTCTTATAAAATATAGTACAAATTAGACCTAAAATCCCGAACAGCTTTTGCATTTAGAAAACGGGTGTTAATTCAATATGAGGCGTTTTCAGATTAAGATTGCTCTGTCTTGTAAAAATGGTTTAGACAGTTGGCACAAACTTTCTTCCTAGCTTCTTCATCCAAGTTTGCACAGTATCTAACATTCTGTTTTAATTTATTTTCCCTGGAATAGTATAATGATAGTATTTACCAGACACTTCTTTAACAGTGCCGTTAAGTTTTTCTATTATTTTCTTATATTGTTCATTAGCAGGGTTTTCTTTAATGGCATCCCATCTAATCTCTATATAAGACTCTCTCAATTTATTTAATAGCCTTATTAAATCGGCTGCCAAAACAGGGTTATTTCGTTCTATATCAAAAGAGAACATTTTTATTTCATCAATTACATTTCCTTCTCCAATTATATATGCAAAGAAACCTACAATTTTGTCTCCAGCCATAGAAAAGAATGATGTAGTTTTTAATCTTCTGCAAGACTCTTTTATTACATAATACAAAGTTTTATTTTCGTATTCTTCATAAATTTCATCAACTAAAAATTTGTATTTTTCTGGTAAGTCTTTAGCTGGTGTATATAATAAATTTTTTAACTCAATGTCTGTTTTTAGCTGAGCGTCCAACTTACTTAAATTAGCAATTTCAGTAGTTTCCCTTAAAATATTACTTTCGTTATATATTTTTTCAAATAATTCAGTCTGTTCCATAATTATGTTTATCCTTATTTATAATCTTCAATTATTATATTAGCACTTTTTATACAATATAGCAAAACTTGAACCTAAAATCCCGAAGGGTCAAACAGGTGCATAAAGACAGAAAACCCACTCGATACTGACAGTACCAAGTGGGCAAGTTTATATAACACACAACTGTTATTTAACTAGTTCTATGAAAATAGAAGTATCATTAAGTTCTTCTATTTCCCATATAGTTGAATCATCAATTTCGTCACCCCTCCAATCATAACATACAGTCCAATTTGAATATCTTGTTTTTGTATGTAATAATTCATTTGGTGTTATTGTTCCTTCTTTATCTGCAAAAGAGAAACAACATTTTTCATATAACTGTTCTGTACCTCTTTTAATAGATTTACCATTAACAAAATTACAGAAGTTTTCAAAATCAGTAAACACTTTAATTTCGATATGGTTTTCAAATTCATACTCCCCACATCTTTCACAATAACCACCTTGAAAGTCGTGTCCGAGAGGGGCAATTTCTTCAGTTCTTTTTGCACCACATTCACAAGTAAAAGTTCTTACACCTTTTTTTCTGCAAGTAGGTTCTGTAGTAATTACACCTTCACCCCAAGAGTGTTCGTGTACTACTTCAATAGGTTCGTCGTCAATTTCTCCTACAGGTTTTGGACATCCTGTCAGACTGAATACTGCAATTACTGTTGCAAGTACTGTTAAAAGTTTTGTTGTGTGTTTCATATTCTTTTCTCCTATTAGAATATTGTGTGTTATATTGTATCAACAGTCATTCATTATGATATCTAAACTTAATGTATAGACTGGAAATTCTGTAATTTTCATATAAGCTATTACTGTCTTTTCTGCTTTTAGTAGTAATTGTGGAACTGGAAAAAAAGGATGTTTTACATATCCTACAAAATCTTCTTTGTTAAGTGGTCGAGTATAATTACTAGCAATTTGAGAAGCACTTTCTCTTGCTTCTTGCTCGCTGTTAAAGGCATTTGTTGAAAAAATAATTCCTAACTGATTTTTTTCTGCTTTTATAACAACGTATGAAGCATTTTGTTTTTTTAACTCTGTATATTTCTTGAATACATTTTCAATTCCTAGCGTTTCCTTTTCCATTGTGAATCCCCCATATTGTAGGCATTTTATAATACTTCCAATATGGCAGCATAACATGAAAAAGCCCATTTTGGAAGTTTAAAATATAACCAAAATACTACCAAAATGAGAGTAAGAAATGACAGAAAAAGAACTTCTAGAAACTTTATCTCAAAATATAAAGTTTTATCGAAAAGGCAAATTCACTCAAGAAACGCTAGCTGAAAAAGTTGGAGTCTCTGCCCATAATATAAATAATATCGAAGGCAAACGTCGTTTTCCCAGAACAGAAAATCTAATAAAAATTGCTGAAGCTCTTGGAGTAGAAGTGTATCAGTTGTTTATTCCAAAAGATAAGACTCCAGTAATAATTGAAGATACTCCAGAGAATGAAAAGATAAGAAACCAAATTACAGAAGAAGTTGTAGATGATATTAGAAAGATATTAAATAAAGCCTTAGACAAAATAAATTAATTCAAATATATGACATGGACTCAGAGCAGTCTCTTCAAATATTATTAAAACACACTTCCGAACTTTTCTAAGCAGTGTCCTTTTTTGAATTCAAAAAGCTTTTATAAATAATGTTCTTATCTGGTGGACTGAGGGAAGTTTTTATTCCGTCAGGAATAAAACCCCTTATATCAAATATATTTTAAATATAGAAATTCCTATTCCTAACGGACTGCCCCCATGTATGTCACCATACAAGGCTCGTTGCAAGCGAAACACCTCACAATAACGGTGTCAGTTGGTACAGGTCGGAAATAGTTTATTATCAGGGTCTCATTTGTTATCTGAAAATAAATGTGTTCAGGTCGTATATGTTCTTGTTTGAAACTTTCACCTGAACCTTTTTACTATTGTGCCTTGGGTCCTTGGACTTGACCAGTACAGCATATCCCCGAAAGTGTTCTTATCCGAGAGCCACTGTCGGTCGGGCTATTTTTTGGCATAACCTTGCCCCTTAAGATGTCTGTACTTTTGTTTGGTATGATAATTTTCCACATTATCCTCAACAGACTTGCGTTTAGAGAGCTCTGAACTATTTAGTTTTCCACTCTGATAATTAGTTGTAATAATAAAAATGCAACTTTCTTATCTATGTATATATTAGCAAGATTTTTTTTTATGTTTTTATTGATGCTGAAATTGTTCTAAAACGGAATGATTAATATTTGCTCCTGCTTTTTCTAAGGCAAGATATATCATATTGTGAAAACTAAGTCCAAGGGGTTCCAGTGTTTTATCATCTATGGCAAATTTCGTTCTTATACAGTTATTATTGTCCTTAGAATAAATAATAGTTAGTATCTCATTGTTTTTATCTGGAGTTATTTTCATCCAGTCTATACCTAATTCTTCTAAACTGTGTATTAACTCAGAATACTTCGAATATTTATAAATAAACTCGAAAATGTAATAATAATTCTCCATAATAATATCCTCTCATATTTATTTAGTTCTTTTCTGCCGTTAATAACTTGCTTATGATAAAAATTCTAATGCTCTTATAACCTGCTCATATATAAGACTATCGTCAGCACTGAGTGGGTCAAAATAAAGTTTGTTCACGTCAGTACTTTGTAAAATTGAGTGACCCATATAGTATTCTATCCAGAGGTTATTTATATTATTGCTTTCAAGAATTGTTTTGTACATTTTGCGAAAAGAGTGAAAAACGATATTATGCTGCTCAATGTATTCTTTGTCATAACCGACAAGGGCTCCAGACATATATACAGACTCTTTCCAAGATGCTTTTGCGAAACCATTCTTTTTGTATTCAAGAAACGCATCAGCAACTTTTTGAGTTATTGGAACACGGCGAACAGCGTTTTCTGTTTTAGTTCCATTTATTTGTAGATATAGTCTATTATGAATTGTTATAGGTTCCGCCGTTTTGAATTCGCCTGCTCTCATGCCTGTAGTAATTGCAATATAGGGCAGAAGTAAATATTTATGTTGGGAAATATAGTTACCATATGCATTGAAGCTTTCAACTGGGAAGCACTGACGAATAGTTTTTGTGTGTTCCATTGGACTTAAATTCTGGAAAGGGTTGTACTCTTTATTCTTCCACAGTTTTCTGAGTAAAGACATATAGTTATTTACGGACTTACCTGTAATTCCCGTAGCTGCTAATTGTTCTTGAAGTTTAACGAGTCGCGGGAGTGTTACTTGTTCAATAGTTTTAATATCAGATAAGAACGCCGACAACTTTTTAGCCATGTTATAAGTTTTGTAGAAACTGTCTTTATAAGTATTAAGCAGCAGCTCATGAAATGGAGTAGTTGCAATTCCGAGCGAGCCATAAATTCTATAGGCCTCTTGATATGCTTGCTTAATGTTGGTCTGCCCCGTAGAAACAATTCTATTGTATTCTGGAAACCGTGCATAATATATATGCGATTGTTTGTGTTTGATGAAAAGGTAAAAGTCCTTACATTCTCTTATCTTGTATTTACATCTTTTGTCTTGCATAATGGCAACTCCTAGGTGGCACCAAATATATGCATTCCAAAAAACAAGACAATTTTAGTCAAAACTATGAAGTCTTTTATTCTATATACTGTAAGGAAATAAAAAAGGCCTGTTCAACTGAACAAGCCTAACTTATAGCGGGGGCAGGACTCGAACCTGCGGCCTCCGGGTTATGAGCCCGACGAGCTGCCAACTGCTCTACCCCGCGTCGTATGTGTGGCATATATTATAGGATTGTGGGGATGTTGTCAAGAGAAGGGGAGGGAAAATTTATAAAAAATTGTTTTAATTTTGGGTGTCGGGGTGGGCGATTGTAGAATATTTCAGGCGACATTCGGCTATGGCCAGAAGAATGGCGGCTATGGCAAACCAGCGCAGGCCATTCTGGAAGCCGGCGAAAAAGTCATAAAGACCATGGAGGAAAACTGCTGATAAAAGAGCTGTAACACATGGACGTTTGTTTCTTATGCTGTAAATGAAAAGTCCGCAAAGGCCTGTACAGGTCATGTGGATTATATCAGAGCTAAAGATTCTTGCAAAAATAGAACCGTATAAAAGGGTTGCGTTACGATTGTTGGCCATCTGCAGGTGATCAAGATAGTAAACTATTGATTCGAAACAGCCCAGGGCAAGACCCATTGTAAAGGCTAAAAGAAGAAAATCCAGAGCTGTTTTATCTTTTTTGGGGAGTGGGAGTACAAAAATGCATTTTAAAATTTCTTCTACAAGACCATAAAGCAAAAGAGATTTTAAGATTTCGCGCAGAATTGGCATTGATGTAAGTATGTTAAGCGATGGCAGAAAAAATTGAATTACAGAAATTGGTAATACTGCTGCAAGACCTAACAAAATTGCTGAACAAAGATGAGCAGCATTTGCTTTAAGGGCAAATACAAAAATAAAAAAAGCTGCAATAAGAGGAATAAAACATAAAATAATCGGAAGAACGATACTCATCTATTTATTGTCCGTATTATTGTCCGCAGCTGCCTTCTCCACAACCACCTTCGCCGCAGCCACCGCAAGAAGTTGGGTCACAGTTTCCTCCACCGCAACCTCCGCAACCGCCACAGCCACTGTTTGCTTCGAGCTGGGCTAACTCTTCTGGGGTTGTGTCGCGAACTTCTACAACTTCAATATCAAAATTCAGGACTTTTCCGGCCATTTCGTGGTTTCCGTCAATTTTTACACGGTCGCCGTTTACTTCGGTTACTGTTACAACTGTTGGACCGGCAGGTGTTTCTACCTGAAAATGCATTCCAACTTCAATTTCTGCTTCAAAATCAAAGCGGTCGCGTGGCAATTCTGCTACAAGACGTTCATCACGTTCGCCATAACCGTCTTTTGGCTGAATTGTGCATGAAAATTTATCACCAGGGGCTTTACCTTCGAGTTGAGCTTCCAGTCCAGGAATAAGATAGCCTCTTCCCTGTACGTAGCCAAGCGGCTCAAGACCTTCGGAAGAATCAATCTGAACTCCGTCCTTGTCCTTTAAAGTGTAGTGAATTGCAACGAATTTATCCTTTGTAATTTTCATCAAATATTCCTTAAATTAAAATCCCATTTCTTCAAGATTTTGGGCATTATCCTGTACAACTTCTTTTATTTCGGGGCAGGCATCCTTTAAATATCGTTCAATTCCCATTTTAAGAGTCATAAGAGCCATAGGGCAGCTTCCACATGCACCAGTAAGATTTAAATGAACGCGTTTTTCATCGTCAATACAAACAAATTCCATGTCGCCGCCATCTGCCTGAAGCTGTGGTCTGAACATTTCGAGCGCTTCTTTTACTGTTGCTTCCAAGTCTTCCATAATTCTGGTTCCTCCATTTTATAAGTTCTATAAGATCTTTAAGTTCTCTCTAATAAAGATAATATAAAATTCAAAAAAAGTCAGTTTTAATTATCAAGTTCGTCTAATTTTCTGTTTAATTCGATGATTCTTGTGTGCAGATAATGATCAACAGTTGTTTTTTCAAGAATTCCAAGAGCTTCACCGTCTGTATCTACAATAGGTATTGCATCAATATCATGTTCATCAAAAAGCGAATAGGCATCTGGTAAAGTTGTAGACGGCTTTACAGTTACTTTTACCATATCCATAACGTCCATGGCAAGCATACTTTCTGCAAAATCCCCAATCTGCATAACTTCTTTTAGATGTTCAAGGCTGATAACGCCGATAAGCTTGCCCTGGTGATTTTTTACTGCATAATTAAGATTCTGATTACGACTGAAAGAATTAAGAATCGTAAATAAACTGTCATTTTCAAAGACTATCGCCGGCGAATCATAATTACAGATTTTTTCCTGGCCCCACATAACGTCTGTAACGCGGGAATTCTTCTTAATATCTTCAACTGTAACATTAAGTCCGCATTCACCAGCTTTTGTAACTCCAATTTTTACAAATACAGGTCCAACAAGCTGAACTATAAACGTTGTCGCTGTGATTATGAGAAGAATCTGTGGACCTATTGAATCTGCAAAATCATTTCCGGCAGCAATTGAAAGTCCTATTGCAACGCCAGCCTGACTAAGCAGACAATATGGCAGATATTTTTGAACTGTTTTTGGAGCTTTTGTAAGCCATGCACCAAAAATTGAACCTATTGATTTTCCGAGTGTTCTTCCTAAAACATAAATAATAGCAATAAGACCAAGGAAAGGTGTTATTATCCAGATATTAAGCTTGGCACCTACAAGAACAAAGAAAAGTACATAAATAGGTGGAGTATATTTATCTACAAGCGGAAAAACAGTACGGGTTTTTGCAGGAGCAAAGTTTACCATTACAAAACCAAGACTCATGGCTGCAAGAATATTATCAAAATTAAAGGTTTCGCAAACGCCTGTACAAAGGAAAAGACAGCCCAGTGCAAATGTAAGAACTCGGCCTTCCTTAGTAATAATCCAACGGCTAATAAAGCTTAGAATAAAGCCAAAAGCGCCACCAATCAAAAGGGAACCGAAAATGTCTCGGGCAATATTAAGCATCTGTGGCCAGAAGCCAAGTGCACTTCCGCCGATAAGCGGAGTTACGATTGTAGAAGCAATTGTATACAGAATAAGCGCAACGGCATCGTCCATTGCAACAATTCCGTAAACTGTAGTTGTAAGCGGTCCGCGGGTTCTGTATTCGGCAAGAACATCTGTTGTTGCGGCTGGAGCTGTGGCAGAACAGATTGCTCCAAGAATAAGTCCAAGAGAAACTGCCTGTGTGATATCCTTTGTGATGAGCCATACAATAAGAGTTACTGCTCCTCCAACGACAATTGCAGGAGTAATTGCTTCGAACAGAAGAATACTTATAAACTGTTTGCCATATTTTTTTATGACATTTAGTTTTAGCTCGCCACCAATTAAAAAGCCGATAAGCGAAAGAGCAACGGTGCTTATTGGATCAAGTGCCGAAATTACATTTGGTTCAAGAATGTGAAAACCAGATGAACCGATTAAGATTCCCATTACGATATACCCGACTACCTGAGGGATTTTTAATTTTTGAAATAGCCACCCACCTGCTGCTCCGACAAAAAGAATAATACCGAGCAAAAGAACAAGCTGAGTTGCCTGAATCTTTGTAAAGTGAAAAAGTGGTGGTAACAAATGTGCTAAAGGTGCGTCCATAGTTTTGTCCTGTTTATTTGTATCCTATTTTAAAAGATTTTCCACAATCTGAGGAAAATCTGTGTCTCCATAAAGATATTCATACATTACTGTTGCGCCTACAAGCTTTCGGCCATATTCGCGTGTTTCAGAAACAGGTACAGTTTCGAGGAATAAATCCATATCAAGGCTGCCGCTTCTGCCAAATTCAAGCATGGAGCTGTTGAGCCAGGTTGTTACCTTTCTAAAGCCTGCATTATAAGAAAAGAAAGCTCTTAAAAGAGAACCTTCTCCTCTGCGGATAAGCTCCGAAAGGTAAAATGTTCCAAACATAATATTTGTTTCCGGATCAGTAAGCGAATATTCCTTAATCTTGAGCTTCTGTGCAATTTCTCCTGCAGTAGGACTCATAAGCTGAGTAAGACCAACTGCTCCGGCAGAGCTTACAATTTCTTTATCAAAGAAGCTTTCGCTGCGTATTAATGCATAAATTACTGATGTATTAATATCGTACTTTTTAGCATAAGTGTCTATAAGTTTTGAAAAATTCTGCGGATAAACACACATTAATTCCTGTTTTGTAAGCAGTTGTGTGCTCATATTTCCTGCCCGGGCTGCAATTCTTAGTGCCTGAACATAATACGAATCATCTTCGGCGGCACATTTATTCAGAAAATCAGCAAGATAAAAGCCTGTTGCAGGAGTTACGTCTTTTTTATAAAGCTCCAGCCAGGTATCGTAGATTTTTTCAGGATATCCAAAACAGGCATAACCATTTAAAAGGTTATCGGCGGGAGTTGTTTCTGTAACAGATGTAAATTCTGTTTCAGCCGAAGCATCAAGTCTAAGCACCTGTTCAAGCTCTTTTCCTTTAAGGCCAAGTCTGTAAGCGGCAAGAATCCTGTAATATACAGAAGTTCCGCTGTCCAGAGCCTTTGTATATGCCTGATTAATGATTTGTGCCCGTTGTTCTTCCGGGACTTCTATAAAACCTTCTTCTACAAGTCTTCCATAAAGATATGAAATCTGCGCGGTTATTTCTTTTGTTGCATAACCGTCTACATTATCAAGCAGAGGCTTAAAGGCAGACCATTTGCTGTTTACTATGAGTGAAGGAATAAGTGCATCAAAAAAATCATCAAAATATTCCGGATCGCTCCAGCTTCGGGCATAATCTCCTATAGAAGCAAGGGTTTTATCGAGCGAAAGCTTGAGCTTTGTTTTCATGAGATACCACAGGGCATTGTCTTTTTTAGAAGGGTCATCTGTGGCAGCAATTGCATTTTCATAGCAGGTACTTGCCTGTGTGTAATAAAGATTTGCACCATCATAAAGGCGGGCGGCATAAAACCAGAAATAAAATTCTGCTTCGGTGCCTTTGAGTTCTTCGGCCTGTTTACGCAAATAAACAGCATCCTGAACAATCTGTTCCGAACCATATAAAAAGGATTTTCCTATATCAGAAGCAAGCATTGAAACAGGTTCAAGAGAGCCTTCCTTAAAATATTTAATTAATTCAATGGCATACGAAGAACCCAAAAGATAATCGCGGCGATAAACAATTATTCGATATTGAATTGCAAGGTCTTGTGTAGATAATTCTTTTGTATCAATTAATTCCTGAAGATCTTCCAGGTCTATATTATATAGGTCTTGTAAAAGAAACATCGGTGCATAAACATCACGATAGAATTGATAGTGTTCCTGTGTTATTGCGCGGCTTGTAAACCACTTATATGCTTCTTCTTTAAAACGTTCTGTCTGATTCAGTTTGGTAAGGGCATCGAGTCGTATTTTTACAAGGCTGCTGTCAGCTGTTTCATAATCAAGGTTGTTGGTCAGGTCTATAAGCTTTCTTATTTCGTTTGATTCATAATATCTTTGTGCAAGAATAAGCAGGGAATCTTCGTCCGGAAAATTTGCATACAGCGATTGGGCGGCTTCGTTTTTTTCCTGAATGTTGCCCATTTTTGTAAGCTGAATTGCACTTTCCTTTGCGCAGTAATAAGTTCCTTTTTTTATACAGTTATTGAATTTTTGTTTTGCTTCTTTTTGATTATTTTCCTGAAGCTTTTGCATTCCTATAAAAAAATCTGTGTCGGCGCCAAATTTTTCATTGTTTGGACACGAAGTTAAAAGAATACTTATTGCAAAAAGAGAACTTATGAAAAAGAGTTTGCGTTTTCTACACACGGTTCAAAAATCCTATGATTTATTCTGCCGGAATTGTAATTATAGTTCCCGAAATAATGTAATCTGGATTTTTGATGTTATTGTAACTGGCGATTTTTTTGTAACGCCAAGGATTTTTATAGTAAGTATCGGCAATATCCCAAAGAGTGTCGCCCCACTTGATTTTATATGTTACATTGTTTGATTTTTTTTCTGTAGCTGGAGGTGGCACTGGTTTTACTTCTTCGGCTTTTTCTATAACAACAACCTCGTCTTCTTTTGCCTGAGGTACAGGTTCCGGCTTCTTTTCTTCTACAGGAGCTGGAGCTTCGACAGTTTTTTCAACTGCTGCTGCGGCTTTTTTATCTGCATGGCGCTGGCGCAAATTGAACTTTGTTGGAAGTACAAGCAGTACAAGCAAGGTTGCAATAATACAGATAATTGCACAAGTTATACAAATGATGACAGGAGCCTTTGTCTTTTTCTTTATATCTTCTTCTTCGTGTGCTGCAGATTCTCCCATTTCTGTTTCTTTGTCGTAAAGTCCAGAAAAGTTTAAACCATCTGCAGGTGAAGGTGTTGGTTCGGTATATGATGAATCAAAAAAGTCGTCTGTTGTTTCTGTAGAATCTGAGTTGTTCGAGAAATCTGGAACAGAAAAATCTTCTTCTTCAAGGCTGTCGGTGTCGGTTTCAAAACTGTCTGTTGTGTCATCAGAAATTGTTGCGTCTGTGTCATCTGGTAAGTCAAACGAATCATCTGCCGGAGTTTCCTGTGCGATTGTGACATCTGCGTCATCTGGTAAGTCAAATGAATCATCTGCTGGAGTTTCCTCTGCGATTGTGGCATCTGCGTCATCTGGTAAGTCAAATGAATCATCTGCTGGAGTTTCTTCTGCAATTGTTGCGTCAGCATCATCCGACATTGTAAAATCATCGGCAAAGCCAGAGCTTTCGGAAATTGTTGTGTTCGAATCATCCGGCAAAGAAAAATCATCATCTGCAGGCGATTCTTCTGCAATTGTGGCATCTGCATCATCTGGTAAATCAAATGTCTCTTCTGAAATTGTTGCGACAGAGTCATCCGACATAGCAAAATCATCAGCAAAACCGGAGCTTTCGGAAATTGTAGTGTTTGAGTCATCCGGCAGAGAGAAATCATCATCAGTTGACGCATCTTCTGCAGGAGCTTCCTCTACAATTGTTGCATCAGTATCATCCGGCAAATCGAATGTCTCTTCTGCCGGCACTTCCTCAGCAAAAGCGTCTTCTTCAGCAGACACTTCCTCTGCAGGAGCTTCCTCTGCCTCATCTTCATTTTTATTTTTTGCTGCCATTGCTGCTGCGGCTGCAAGAAGACCTGCGCCTGCAACTGCACCAGCGGCAATTGCTGCACCATTACCAGAATCCTCGGAGCCAGAGTCATCTGCAATGGAATAATCATCAGCTTGTAAACGTTCTTCTGCTGTTCGTGAAACAAGCGTAATCTGCGAATTACTTGTTGCACCAGTTTCTGGATCTGCAATCGAAGCCGACAGTTCGCCGTCTTCATCAAGGCCTACATCAAAAGAAATGCTAGGCTCTCCGTTAGGATGTTCTTTAAGGTTTTCAATTTTGAGAGTATCAATATATTCTGCATCTTCCATAGAGCAGGTTTTTGAGCGGTATAAATCAACCATTACGCAGGTCTGATTATTGTGCGCAGTTGTCAATTCCAGAGTCTTTTTTTGTGCGGTTCCTTCTTCCATAATAGGATAGAATGAACCATCCGCAAGTTTGATACCGACTGTTTTCATAGATAAACCTCATTTTTTAATTTATTAAGCAGAAACAGAATAATTACAGGGAATCTCCAGAATCAAGAAATTAGAGATTCCCCAAAGAAAGATTTTTACTGATAAGCGTATTCTGACATAGAAATAAGCTCGTTCACTGTTGTTCCAAACTTCTGAGCAATATTGTATTCAGAAACTTTAGAAACATTTGAACCTGCATCATATTTAATAATAATACGGTTTGTTACCTGCTTAGTATCATCATAAGTTGTAATTTCTGACAAAGTTCCGTTAGAAGCATAGCGGAAAATCTTCTTTTCTGATTTTTCTGCATAAGTATCATAAGTTGTAAGGCTTTCGATTTTTCCGTCTTCTGTATAAGTATATGTTTCCTGAATGTCGAGGGAACCGTCTGCAGAATATTCAGAAACTTCCTGTGCTTTTCCTGCTGCATTATATTTATAGATGATTTTCCAAATAAGAGCGCCGTCTCCATCATAACCAGATTCATCAGCAAGCTTGCCGTCTGTATACTGATAGATTGTTCTTGCTCTAAGAAGACCATTCTTATCATATTCAGAAGCTTCTGTTTTAAGTCCGTTGTTATATGTGATTGAATTGCGCCACATTACTTTAGAATCTGCATCATAAGCAATCTGTTCTGTAAGATTACCGTAAATATCATATTTATTTGCTGTCTTGTTAAGCACTGCATCTCTTGCCGAAAGCTCTGTAACTTCAACTGCACGACCAGTGTTATCAAGAACTGTCAAAGTCTTTAAGATTGGTGTTCGTGTAAGGTTTCCAAATTTAGAACCGATATCGTAATCAGTCTGGGTATAGTTTTTAACATTACCGTTAATCTGAACATAGTTAAAAATATCCAGACCAAAAAGTGAAAAACTCATTGCAGCCACTGCAACGAAGGTAAGAATCTTTTTCATAGCTCCTCCATAATAAGTGAAAAAAGTTTCTTTAAAATTAGAACATTATATGCTACTATTTTACCACATATTATAAAAAAATGGGAGTATTTTTTTGAATACAAATCAATGGGATTCATTTTGTAAATTTCGCAGCGATTTTAAGCAGAAAACAGTTGAATGGAGCTCACTCGTACCCAATCTTATGGAGCTTCAGAAAAAGGCTGCAGCTTTGGCAGGAACTCCCGAATATCCTTTTGAAAATCCTGTTGTATATAATACCGACCTTGATAAAATAACAGACAAAGATGAAATCAAACTTATTGTGATTGGCGATAATCCCGGCAAGGACGAACAGCGAAGCCAGAATCTAAGATATCTTTGTGGTCAGGCAGGAAAGCTTGCAGACGGTTTTTTTAGGAAAAATCCGGAGCTTGGAATTGATTTCAGAAAAAACGTAATCATACTTAATAAAACTCCTGTTCACAGTGCAAAAACAGCCCAGCTTAAAACAATGATAAAGCTTGGTGGAAAACCTGTTGCCGATTTGATTCTTGAAAGTCAGCTTTGGATGGCAGAACAGACAGCAGCTCTTCATCAGAAGCTTGATGGAGTAGGGCTCTGGCTTGTAGGTTATTCGGAATTGGTTGAAAAGCATTTTTTCTGTCCGTATAGAGATGAACTTAAAAAGGCTTATACCACCGGTGAAAATAACAAAATGCTTGCTTCCTGGGAACGCGTTTTTGTATATCAGCATTTTTCAATGAATCGCTTTACAATTGATCTGGCAAATAAGTCGCGTGATGATTTGACTCTTGAGGAACAATTAAAATATCTTGGACATTTACATAAAGAAGAAATCTTTAATCTGAAGTAACTTCGTTAAATTGAGCTTCTTCTTCTGATGGAAGAGATTTACCTTCTGCTTTGGCAAGCTCTTCTGCTTCCTTTTTGCGTACTACAGCTCTGTTTGTATAATGAATTACGCTAAAGAAGATTATCATAAAGATAAAGCCTTCAAGAAGCATTGCAGTACCCTTAAGTTTTCCAATAAAGAACGAAAGGATTACCATTGTACAAAGCAAAGTCTGAATAAATACAATAAGGTGAAGAACCTGCTGTTTTGTGTAGCCCATATTCAAAAGCTTATGGTGCAGGTGTGATTTATCAGGAGACATAATTGGTCGTCTGTCTCTTAAACGACGCCAGATTGCTGCAACTGTATCAAAAACAGGGAAGGCCGTAATGATAAGCATGATAAGGAACTTATTGTATTCAAAAATATCGCTTGAAGAATACAAAGGAATTGTTGCCATCATAAAGCCAAGGAACTGGCTTCCATCATCACCCATAAAGAGCTTTGCAGGCGGCCAGTTAAAGCACAGGAATCCAAAGATTGCGCCGGCGAGGATGAAACAAAGTCCTGCTTCCATGTTATTTGAAAGTGAATAAAGAATACCAAGTGTAATTACGGCTGTAAAAGAAAGGGAGCCGCACAAGCCGTCAAGACCATCAATCAGGTTGTAAGCATTAATAACTCCTACAATCCAGCCAAAAGTAAGAATGTAGCTTATTGGTGTAGGAAGAATCCATCCAAAAATCTGTGTGAATCTGTAGCCGTTAAAGGTAACAAGACCAGCTGCTATAAGCTGAACAATAAGCTTAAGCCAGGCAGGAAGTGTAAGGATATCATCAAGAAAACCAAAAGAAAAGATTATTAAAGCCGCAATAAGAATTGGAAGGCTTGAAAAAACGCTGAGCTGTGTAGAAATGATAAGATAAAGGGCAGCAGAAAGAATAAATGAAAAGAAGATTCCAACGCCGCCTAATCGGGAAATGTTTCCGCTATGAACCTTTCTGGCATCATGATAATCATAAATGTTATGCTTATTACAAAAATGAATAATCAAAGGCATTGAGATAAGAGAAAGGACTATAGAAAGAACGATAAATAAACCCATCGTTAGCATCCCCATAAATATAACAAAATTTTAATAGAAAAACAACAAGAAAATGCATTTGAAGAGAAAAATCAATTTATTAACGTGAAAAACGGTATTTTTAGTGCTTTCGGCGCTCGTGGGTGTCGTCGCTGTAGAAAACTTCTTTGTCTGCGTACATTTTTTTGTCTGCAATTTTAATAAGATCTTCTATGCTTGTGATTTCTGCTTCATCACCCTTGGCAATTCCTACAGAAATAGAAAGTTCTTTTATTAATTCATGATGAAATTGTCCCAACCGATTCTTAAACTCTTTTGTTATTTCTGCATTATCTGGAACAGGCTGTGTCGTAATGGCAATAAATTCATCGCCACCTGTTCGGAACAGCTTCCATCCGTCGTTTGCAAAGAAATTTTTCATGATTTCGGCTGCACCACGCAGTAAATCGTCGCCTGCTGTATGACCAAAAGAATCGTTTGTAAGCTTAAGGCCGTTTATATCCATTGTTGCAACTGAAACTTCATTAAGAGACGGAAGCTTATTCAATTTTTCTATTTCCATAGAATAGGCACGTCTGTTCTTAAGGCCAGTAAGTTCATCTTCCATAGATTCTTCGACAACGCGTTCTGTATGCTTTGTAAGATTATTCAAAACAAAATTGATGATTAAAATAACTGCCAGCATTATTGCAAGACAAGTCATAAGGTTCTTAAACAATAATGTTGAAAAAGTTGATGATTTTTCGCCGGAATGGTCAATAACAGCATACCAGTCGCATTCGACAATATATTTAATGATTGTATATCCGCCACCATCTCTTGGAATATATGTATATGGTTCCGAATGATTATAGTCTTTGAGCATTTCTTTAAGCTCTTGTTCTGTTCTTTGGAAAACAAGCTGGCCGCTTCTTGCAACGCGAACAATACCGTCTGATGAAACAAGCTTTAATGAAATATCATTCTGAGCTTCGAGCGACTGCAGCAAAAGCATAACCTGTTTTATAGGAACTCCGACTCCGCAGACACCCAGGAAATTTCCCTGATTATCTTTCATTCTTGCGTTTATGTAGATTGTCATGCGGTTGTTGTTTGCCTGATCATTGTCTACATTTAATTCATATAATTTTCCAGATTCCTTAAACGGAATATACCAGTCGTCATCGGGATTGGAAGGATCTATTATTTTTGTAAAGCCACGTTCTGCATAATAAGACATTGTTCTGTCATCTGCAAGAAACGCTGTAGAAAAGCCAAAGGTGGCAACAATATCCGAAAGATAATTTTTTATGATTGTTTCCTTCTGTTCCGGAGAATAAGTTTCGGCGTTTTTAAGGATTTTTCGGATAAGAGTGTTATTCATCATCTGCGAAACAGCAACTGCTTCTGAAAATACGTCGACTACAGCATTATTTACTTCATTTGCGTATATAACGGAATTATCCTTATCATTTGCTTTTATAAGCGTATCAAGAGATTTTAATGAAATTGTCGTTGAAAATCCAAAGCTTAATATAAGAATAACCGAAGTTATCAATAATATTAAATTCCGACGCATAATGTACTATTATAGCATGAAAAATTAAAAAATAGGAAAAAAAAGATGTCAAAAATAGTTTTACAATATCGAAATTATGCAATAAAATAAAAAGACATGGATCGTCCATTTAAGTATCTGTCAGATCAGGATAAAGAGAAAATCAGCCTCGCAGTACAGCTGCATACACCTTTGGAGATAGTTTCTTTTACTTTACCAAGGCAAAAGGAAATTTATATCCACGAAGTTCTTGTCTATTTTCTTCAGAAATGCCATCAGGAGCACATGACAGATAATCTTGATTTTTGTCTTGGCGAACTTCTTACTAACGCAAAAAAAGCAAATACAAAACGCGTTTATTTTAAGGAACAAAATCTTAATATCAACGATGAAATGGACTATCACCAGGGAATGGTAAGCTTTAAGGATGATATGCTTGATGATCTTGAGCATTATCTTGAACTGCAAAAGGAAGCCGGACTTTATATTAAGCTTATCCTTCAGTTGTATGATGAAGGCATAAAAATCGAAATCCGAAATAATTCAGTCCTTACAATTTTTGAACGAAAACGAATAAACGAAAAGCTTAGGGTTGCAAAAAAATACGAGGATCCACAGCAGGTTGTAGCCAGAGTTATCGACCAGACAGAAGGTGCGGGCCTTGGTATTATCATCATCATTCTTATGCTGCGAAAAATTGGTCTTCCCCGCGACAGTTACAAGGTTTATTCAACAGACACAGAAACTGTTACGCAGATGCTTTTGCCGCTCAGTACCCAGTTGAACAAGGATATGGATTCCCTTTACGAGGAATTTGTTGCAGGGCTCAATATAATTCCTGTTTTTGAAGATACCATGTCCGAATTTACAAAGCTGATTTCCGATTCCAGCGTAGACGATAATACGCTTGTTGATTTTATTGCAAAGGATGTTTCGCTTGCATCAGTTTTGCTTAAGGATGTTGCTGCAAAAGGTCACGGCTGTTCAAAAATTACAATGGCATTTGAACTGCTTGGTCGTGCCGCCGTGCAGGAGCTGCTGACACCCCAAAATCCTAATATCAGGCTTATAAAGAGAGGAGAAGACGTTCGTAATTTCTGGAAGCATGAATATGATGTTGCTTTCTTTGCCTATAACATTGCAAGAAATCAGAAAAACCTTGTGGTTGATCTGGAAGAAGTTTATGTCTGTGCGCTTTTCCATGATATAGAATGTCTTTTACTGGAAGTTGCAACAGATGAACAGAAAGAAGCCGTAAAAAAGCTTGCTGCTTCAATAGATCCGGAAGGTAAGCTTTATGAGCTTTTTGAAAAAGATTTTGGTCATAGCCGCGGATGTTATATGATTGCCCAGAAATGGGGACTCCCGGAATCTGTTTCACAGGTAATTCACTATCACAATAATCCTGCTTATGCTCCTGCTGCTATTCGCGATATTGTTTATGTAGTTTATCTTGCAGATATTCTTCAATACTATCAGGTAGGAAAAGTAGAGTTCTTCCAGCTTAATCAGGATGTTCTAGAATTCTTTGGAATTGATTCAAAGGACAAACTTGATGATATGGTATCTCAGATTCTTTCTGAACAATTAAAATAAAGGCTTTCTACCCATTTTTGCATTAAGATTCCAAACGCAACGCCTACATTAAGAGACGCTTTTAATCCTTTCATAGGAATTGTTACACGACCATAATCTGCTTTTTTAAGGGCCTCGGGACTTACACCAAGCTCTTCGGAACCTATAATGCAGATTCCCTGCTTTGGAAACTTAAATTCATTTATATCTGTGCCGCCTGTTTCAAGCGCAAAAACAGGAATATCTTTTGGAAGCTCGTCCAAAGGAGTTCGTGTCCAGCCCATTGTTTCTATACAGCCCATTCCACTTCTTACGGCTCTAGGCTGTTCCGGGTCTACACAGCACGGCGAAATATAAACCTTTTCGGCTCCCATTGCTTCGGCGGTTCGGAAAATTGAACCCATATTAAAAGGAGAACGTATGTCTTCGGCATAAACAGCAACTCCCGGAAAAAAATCGCGCTGGCGTACAGTTCCATCTTCGTTTGTCGGGGCGGCATGTGGGGCAATAACAAGGTCCCATTCTGCAGGAAATGTCCCGATTATTGCAAGCAGGTGATTTCGGGCACAGTTGCAGACTCTAAGCTCATCAATTGGTTGGGCTGCCAGAAGCATATTAAGCTCCTGCGCTGCTTCCGGGGCAAGCTTTGGGTCACTAAGAAGAATTTTTGTGATTTCCTTTATATATTCTGCGCGTGGAATTGTTGTAAAAGAGTATTCAGTGCCTTTTTCGGCAATGCCAAGAATATCGCGTTCAAGCGCACCATAAGTAAGGGCAAGCTTGCGCCGTTTCTGGCCTCCTTTAAGTTGAAAAAGTTTTCCTGGTTCTATCATAATTTAGAATGCATTCTTAACAAAGTCAAAAATATCGTCTGTTGTCATGCTGCGCGGAAGATTGTTGATTATATCTACAGGGCGTACATCTTCTACTGCAAGCGAAAGCTGTTCAATCGAAAGCTGAAGATCTTTAAGACGTGCCGGAAGATTATATTTTGCAATTTTCTGGCGGATATAATCAACAAACATCTTGATTGCGGCTTCTCCCGAAGTATCTTCCGGAACAGCCCTCATGATGTGTGCCAATTTTTCGAGTCTTGCAGCCTTAAACTGTGCAGCGTCTTCTACCGCATAAGAAAGCAGAATAGAAGAAACAAGCGATTTATCAATCTTATAGCGGGAATTAATTGTAAGTCCAAGCAAAGAACAAAGTCCAAGAGAGCTGGAAGAAGTAGCCAGCGAAATCATTGAACCTGCCTGAGCAAGAAGGATTTCTTCTGGAGTTGTAATATCAAGCGATGGAGAACCGTCGAGCGCATAAGAAAGCAGCTCCAGACCTTTTTCTACAAACATATCGCTAAAGAAATTTGCCTTTTGCGAAAGATATGCTTCTATACCCATGCTTAAAACTTCCATAGAAATTGAAGATTTCTGATTATCTGTAAGGGTAAGCATAAGGTTAGGGTCAATAAGAACAAGCTTTGTAAGATTATTCTGAACTCTCATAAGCTTAAGCTGATGATTGCGGGAATCTGTAACAGGAATAATGTTTGTATAAACAAAAGGAGTACGGAAAGTTGTTGGAACACAGATACAGGAAATTGGTGAAGTTGTTGGTAGTGCTCCGTCCACAAAAGTGTAAAAATCATGAATTTCGTTGTAAAGGGCAGCAACGCAGCGTCCAATGTTAAGCGCTTTTGCTCCACCTACAGCAATAATTCCATGGACATGACCTTCTTTTGCAAGTGCAAGGGCGCGCTGAATTGTCTTTGTTGATGTACCATCTGTAAGTTCTGTAAATAAAAAGTGGTCAAGCTTGCGGTCATTCAAGGCAGAAACGATTTTTTCCTGCATTTTTACTTCGTTCAAAATAGGGTCCATAATTACCATATAGCGCGAACCCCATTCCAAGGCCTGAATACCAAGTCTGCTTACAGTATAAGAACCCAGAACGATATTTGGCGAAATTCTAAAAATAAAATCCTGCATCTTTTTAAAACTCCCTTTTAAAGATAAAAATTATTATAACATAGTTTGTAAAATCTGTCATTCTTTCTGTAATTAAGCATGAAAATCAATTATGTGAATAATCTAATAGAAAAAATGGCTCCCAGTCGCCTTACGGATTTCAAAACCGCAAGCTCGCTTGCTACACGCTGGCGTGCCTTGTAATTATATACATGGCCGCTGCAGGCAGGTCTGTACTTCGGAATAATTTCCTATCCGCGTTCTCGGCGGAGCAAAACTGCAAGTTTTCGAAGAAAACTTGGTAAGGTTACGAAGTAACCGACGTTCCCCGCGGGAGCATTTTTTCATTCTTGAAAATTCAATTTTTTTATAATGCATAAGTCCTGGTAATTATCAATGCTTAATTACTAACTATTTCCAATATTTTCAAAACAATGGTATAATAATAGTTATAGAGGGATCCCCATGAGAATTGTTATTGTAGGAGCTGGTTTTACCGGTGTTCAGCTTGCAAAGCTCCTTATTAATGAAAAAAACGAAGTTGCAATTGTAGACAATAATGAAGAGACAATTCGCCATGCGCAGAACATTCTTGATTGTACTGTTGTTTGTGCCGACGGAAACAATCTTGAAACGCTGGAAGACGTAGGCATTGCAAAAGCCGATGCTCTTGTGTGCGTAACTTCTTCGGACGAAGTAAATATGATAACCTGCTCGCTTGTAGATGCAGTTTATCCAAACGTACTTAAAATAGCCCGTGTCCGCAATTATGCATATTACGTAAATACTACAAAAGCCGAAAAAAAGCATTCCGGAGAATTTGGTGGTAAGCATCGTCCGCTTTATGGCATTAATTACATGATTCATCCGGACGTAGAAGCAGCTGATGCAATTGTTCAGGCTGTAGAAAATGGTGCTGTTGGAAACGTAATCACCTTTGATAATTCGGATCTGGAAATTGCCCGCATTCTTGTAAATAAAGACAGTGTTTTTGATGGCATAACGCTTAAGGAAATCCGTGGAAAAACTGATGTACGCTTCCTTGTAAGTTATGTAGAGCATAACGGAGGAACTTCGCTCCCAACTGGTGATACTGTCATCAATGCCGGTGATACGCTTGGTGTTCTTGTAGACAAAAATCAGATTAATGCAGTTCTTGAGCTTTGCGGTTCTGTTCAAAGGGAGCTTAAAAAGGTAGTTTTAATTGGCGCAGGCCGTATTGGTAATATTATTGCCGAAAAACTGATTCAAAAGAAAACTTCGGCCTTTGCAAGACTTTTTGGCGGTGCAAAATCGCGTCATTCACAGGAATTTGTAATTATTGACAGCGATGATGAACTTGCAAAAGCAGCGGCAGAACGCTTTCCTGATGCACGTGTTTTGTGTGCCGATGCTTCTGATGAAAATTTTCTGCGCGAAGAAGGCCTTACAAGCTTTGATCTTGCAATTTGTGCTACTCATAATCATGAATTGAATATGATTCTTGCGGCATATCTTGAATCGCTTGGAGTAGGGCAGTCAATCAGTCTTGTACGAAGCCACGATTTTGTAGAAATTTCGGAAAAGCACCTTGGTGTAGATGTTGCCGTTCCTTTGCGCGACAGTGTTGTAGATTCAATTATGAGTCATCTTCGCGGAAAATCTGTAAAAGAGATTCATACTGTAACAACAGGTGAGCTCGAAATTGTAGAATGCGAAATCAGTTCTACTTCAAAAGTAACAGGAAAGCCTGTACGCGAAATTGCAGATCCTGGTTCTTTCCTTTTGCTGCTTGATAAAAAGTTAGGTACGCAGGAATATACAATTCCAATAGGCGATACTCAGATTACTGCAGGGGATCATGTAGTTCTTATTACTAAATCCGAAAACAGTAAGAAGGTTCTGTCTTATTTTGCAGGAAAGCAGTAGGTGCGGCATTATGTTTTTTATAAGCTTTCTTAAAATCAGTTCAATTCTTCTGGCAATAGTCGGCGGTCTGTTTTCTATACCTCTTTTGGTTGCAATATTTAATGGCGAAACACAGATGATTCTGCCTTTTGTAATTCCAATGCTTGTAAGCTTTGTTTTCTGTTTTGTTGTAACACTTTCTACAAGGAAAATTAAGTTTTCAATGTCTATAAAGCAGACGTTTGTAATTGTAGCAATGAGCTGGGTTGTAATGTCTTTCCTTGGTTCCGTTCCTTTGTTTATGAGCGGATACTTTGCAAGCTACATGGATGCGCTTTTCGAAAGTGTAAGTGGTTTTACAACAACAGGAGCAACAATCCTTTCGGAGGTAGAAAATCTTCCTCGTTCTGTAAATATGCTTCGTTGTCTTACACACTGGATTGGCGGTATGGGAATTGTTACTCTTACTGTAGCACTTATGCCGCTGCTTGGAGTTGGAGGCTTTCAGCTTATTAAGGCAGAAACTACAGGCCCCGAAAAAGGCAAGGTTACGGCAAGAATTACCACAACTGCAAAGGTTCTTTGGATTATCTATCTTGGTTTTACAGTTGCAGAAACAATAGCACTTAAGCTTGCCGGTATGGATTTTGTAGATGCTCTTTCGCATGCTTTTGCAACACTTGGTACCGGCGGATTTTCTACAAGAAACGCTTCTATCGGTACCTACAATTCGCTGGCTGTAGAAATAATCATTACAGTGTTTATGTTCCTTGCGGGTATAAACTTCAGTCTTTTTGTGTATTTATTCCAGGGAAAGGTTAAAGATATCTTTAGTAACGCTGAATTTAAGGCATATTTAGGTATTCTTCTGGTATCATTTATAGGAATTACCATTTCTGTAATACCTTATTACGGCGGATTTGGTAAAAGTCTGCGATATTCTTCGTTCCAGGCCGTTTCTATTATGACGACAACTGGTTTTGGAACCGCAGATTACCTTCAATGGCCTGTGATAGCGCAATTCTTCCTGTTTATGCTTTTCTTTGTAGGCGGTTGTTCCGGTTCTACTTCGGGTGGAATTAAGGTTGTGCGATGGGTTGTTCTTACAAAGCAGCTTAATAATGAAACAAAGAGGATGCTTCATCCACACGGAATTTTTACAATAAGACTTAACGGCAAGGTCAGCAGTAAGGATATAGTTCTTAGCGTAACATCATTTATGTTCCTTTATTTTGTGATGATTGCTATTTCTGTATTTATAGGCTGTCTTGGAAAACTTGATATTTTGAGTTCTGCTACAGGTGCTTTATCTATGGTTGGCAATGTAGGTCCTGCGTTTGGAATTCTTGGGCCTACAGCAAATTACGGGGCGCTTCCTGCTTTTGTAAAACTCTGGTACTGCTTTGCAATGCTTGCCGGCCGTCTTGAACTTTATACAATGATAATTTTCTTTATGCCAAGTTACTGGAAAAAATAAGCAGTTATCAAATAATGGGGTCCCAGAGCCTGTCGAAGGGGCCAAAAAAAGGAGTCCTTTTATGGCAGATTTTAGCATCAGATTTTATTCAAAGGTTTTACGCCGAGACGTTTCTTTCCTTATGGTAATTCCTAACGATATCCGAATGGATTATCCACGCGACGACCTTAAACGTAAAGACCGTCCTATGAAAACACTATTTTTACTTCATGGATATACAGGAGCTGCTTTTAACTGGGTTCCGGGAAATCTTGCAGAGCAATATAACTTTGCAGTTGTAATTCCAAGCGGCGAAAACGGCTTCTGGCTTGATGGTCCTGCTACAGGTAGACAGTTTGCGTCTTTTGTAGGCGAAGAACTTGTAGAATATGTTCGAAAAACCTTTCATCTTGCAATGACTGCAGATGATACATATCTGATGGGCTTTTCTATGGGTGGTTTTGGAGCCCTTCATACAGCTTTTGCATATCCCGAAACTTTTGGTAAAACAGCAGCGCTTTCTTCGGCACTTATTCATAATGAAGTAGCCCAGATGAAGCCGGGAACCGGAAACAATGTTGCAAATTATGATTATTATTATATGTGCTTTGGTGATCCTGCAAAATTAGCCGAAAGTGACAATAATCCGGAATATCTTCTTAAAAAGCAGCTTGCAGCCGGTAAAAAGCTTCCTGAAATTTTTATGGCCTGCGGAACAGAAGATTTCCTGCTTGAACCGAACCGTGCTTTCCACAAGTTCCTGGAGGAACAGAAGGTTCCACACACCTACTGCGAAAGCAAGGGCATTCACGATATGAAATTCTGGCAGGAATACGCCGAAAAGTTTATTCCTATGATGTTCTAGAAAGAATGGGGTCCCTGAGCCAGCTTGTACTGAGCTTGTCGAAGCAAAGGACCCCTTTTCAATGATTTTTTCGTTAAAAAAGAAAAGGTTGCCCTTTAATGGACAACCTTTTTTACAACCGATTGTTGTGCTGAAAATCAACAAGAAATCAAAACGGATTAAAGTCCTACGCTTGTCATAAATTTTTCAGCAGCAGACTGAATTACAGCATCACTCAGGTAAGATGGATCCTTAATCTTAGCTTTAACTTCTGCAATGCGATCAGCCCTTACATCAGGAGTTTCAGAAGCAACCTTGTCAAGGTAATAAGCTTCGGCCATCTGTACGGCTTCTTTAGAAACAGAAATTGAATCAGTTTCTTTGCTTACCTTAGCAGAGTTATCTGTCTTGCGGATGTTCTGAACATTGTTCAACTGAGAAACATTGTTTACACTATTTATCATCATAACGTCCTACCCCTCTACCTTTAAATTATCGGTAGATTCTTCAGAAAGTTGAATATTTTTCGTGCCCGAAATGAAAATTGCGAACTCACCTTTAATAGAAGGCCTGTTTGCATAGTCATCTCTTAAATCGCCAGCAGAACCGCTCAAAATCTCTTCGTGGAGCTTGGTCAGTTCCCGTCCAACAACGATGCGCCTTGTACTATCTATATCGGCAATGTCAGAAAGAAGTTTAGTAATTCTGTAAGGAGATTCGTAAATAATTACAGCATCTCCTGTCTGCATCAATTCCCGCAGGCGGCTTCGTCTTCTGCCCGGTTTGGGAGAAAGAAAACCTTCGAAAATCAATGTCTTTCCGCCGCTGCCGGCAACACTTATTAAGGTTGCAAATGCCGACGCACCAGGAATCGGTACAACTTCATAGCCAGCTTCGCGAACAACATCAACAAGCACCGCCCCAGGATCACTAATTCCAGGAGTTCCGGCATCGCTTGCATATGCTACAGAATGTCCCTGTGCCAAAAGTTCAACAATTTTGCTTCCAGCAGCCTTTTCATTCTGTGCCCGACAGGAAATCAGCGGTTTTTTTATCTCCAGATGGTTCAACAACTGAAGTGTATGGCGTGTATCCTCTGCTGCTATAAAATCTACGCTTTTAAACGTTTCTATTGCCCGCAGGGTGATATCCCCAAGATTTCCTATAGGCGTTCCCACAACATATAGTACCGACACAATTATATTATAAACTCAAAATGCAGTTATAACAAGTATAAATTTTTGGTTTGTGGATTACAAGGGTTCCAGAACCTTTGAATATTTTTTGATTCTTTATAATAAAGAAATTAGTACATCATCTCCGGATTGTCCGAATAACTTTTTAATTGTAGATTTTTTCATGATATGTTATAATTCAATACCGTATGAAAAACGGTTTTGACAACGAAAAGTATCTAAAGATTCAATCAGAGCACATCAAAGAAAGGATTGCCAAATTTGGCGATAAACTCTATCTGGAATTCGGCGGAAAGCTGTTTGATGACTACCATGCAGCCCGCGTTTTACCAGGATTTCAACCAGACAGTAAATTACGAATGCTTATGCAGCTTGCAGATGTTGCAGAAATTGTAATTGTAATTAGTGCTGTCGATATCGAAAAAAATAAAATCAGAAGCGATCTTGGCATTACCTACGATAAAGACGTTCTTCGTCTTCGCGATGAATTCCAAAACCGTGGCCTTATGGTTGGAAGTGTTGTCATAACCCATTATACAGGACAGGAAGCAGCAAAGCTTTTCCGCAGTAAGCTTAAAAAAATGGGTATAAAAGCTTACTATCATTATACAATTCCAGGCTATCCTTCAAATGTTGCACTTATAGACAGTGATGAAGGTTATGGAAAGAATGATTATATAGAAACAACCCGCCCGCTTGTTGTTGTTACAGCCCCTGGTCCCGGAAGCGGTAAAATGGCAACTTGTCTTAGTCAGCTTTATCATGAAAATAAACGCGGAATAAAAGCCGGTTATGCAAAGTTCGAAACATTTCCTATCTGGAATCTGCCGTTAAAACATCCTGTAAATCTTGCTTACGAAGCTGCAACTGCCGATTTGAACGACGTAAACATGATTGATCCGTGGCATCTTGAGGCTTACGGCAAAACAACTGTAAATTACAATCGTGATATCGAAATATTCCCTGTTCTTGATGCTATTTTTAAAGGAATTTACGGTGAAAATCCATATAAATCGCCTACAGATATGGGCGTTAACATGGCCGGTTATTGTATTTATGATGATGAAGCCTGCCGCGAAGCAAGCCGTCAGGAAATAATCCGCCGTTACTATGTTACACTTAACCGCTACATGGATGGTGATGCAACAGAAGAAGAAATCAACAAGATTGAACTTTTGATGCAGCAGGAAAAGATTTCTACAGACGAACGCCGTGTTACAGTTGCCGCAAAGGAACGTGCCGCAAAATCAAAATCTATTTGTGCAGCTATTGAACTTGCCGATGGAACAATTATTACATCTGAAACTACAGAGTTGCTTGGTACAAGTGCTGCTCTTATTCTTAATGCCACAAAGCATCTTGCAGGCCTTGACCACAAGCTTAAACTTATTCCAAAAGAGATGATTGAGCCGATTCAGGAAATGAAAGTAACATACCTGAGCGGAAACAATCCACGCCTTCATACAGACGAAGTTCTTGTTGCTCTTGCAATGCTTTCAAAGGATGATGAAAACTGCCGTAGAGCAATTGCACAACTGCCTAATCTGCGCGGCTGCCAGGTTCATACAAGTGTTATGCTTAGCGAAGTTGACCGAAAAATCTTTAAAAAGCTTGGTGTTGACCTTACCTGTGAACCTGTAAGCAAGAAGCAGAAGTCTCTTATCGGATAATCTGGTTTGATAATTTTGATTGATAATTTTAATTGACAAAACATACTTGTTTTGTCATAATCGCTTTTAATTTATTTAAGGAGTCTCTTTATGGAAAAAAATGTTTCACTTACACGCAAACTTGTTCTTACAGGCGCTTTGAGCGCTCTTATTATAGTTTTAGGAATTACAAAGCTAGGACTTATTCCTATTGGACCTGCTGCATCAATTACAATTCTTCATGTACCTATCATTCTTGCTGCATGCCTTGTAGGACTTCCTTCTGCACTTTTTACAGGCGCAGTTTTTGGAATTATGTCTCTTATTCAGGCTGCAATGAGCCCAAGCGGTGTTCTTGATCCTCTTTTTGTAAACCCACTTTGTTCAGTTTTGCCACGTATGCTTACAGGTTTAATTGCCTGGGCTTTGTGGTTTGCATTCAGCAAGCTTCCTAAACTTCCAAAATCGGTAAGCGCTGGAATTACAGCATTTGTTTCTACAGCATGTCATACACTCTTGGTAATTGGATGTCTTTACCTTTTTGCAGGTACTGCTGTACGCGAAGGCATGGGTGGTATGGGCTATTTTGCTGTTATTGCTGTTCTTGCTCCACAGGCTGCAATCGAAGCCGCTGCCGCAACAATTATTTGTGCAGCAGTTTTCGTTGGCCTTTTTGTATCTTCAAAGAGAAAATCAAAGCTTTCTGAAGAAGCTTCTGAATAATTTTATAAAATCATTTTGGGCAATTATTGCTGTAATTCGGTATTAGTTGCCCAGATGCGTTTGATGTAAATATCTATTCCTTCTACCAGTTGTCCATTAGAGTCACGTGCACCAATAGCAAAATGGTTAAGATCATCGGAATTGGTTGGCCTTTGTTCAAAATCATTTTTGTCTGCAACCCAGGCATTCCAGTATTCTCTACTAGTTCCAAAACCAACCTGAATAATCCTAGGATTTTCATTTAAGTTTACGTATTCAAAATCTGCAACATCTTCTCTTGGACTTCCACCCCAACCATCAATTTCAATTGCATAATTATTATTGTTTGGACTGTAAAGTTCTATATTTAGATATTTAAATCCTTTTAGATTTGAATAGCCGAGATAAAAAGCTACCCAATTTTTTTCTGTTGTAATTTTATATCCTTCAGATGACGAAGGAGCTTCATAAACAACTCTTTCTTCCAGTTTTTTGTTAGTAGCAGTTATGCTTTTTATATAAATATCAACATTCTTTACATTAGGCCAGTTTTGTGCACTCTGGTCTGTTGCCCAAATTGCAAGACTTCGCAATTCATTTGTAGCAAAAGATACAGTTGAACTAGTGTTTCCAATCCATTTTTCCCAAGTTCCTTTATCTTTACCAAAAGGAATTTGAATGACATTGTAACCACGTGTTAATATTGACTCCAGGTGTCCAACTGCATCATTACAATAATCTCGCGCATATATATTTACAACATTAAAATTACTATTTGGACTTGCAATTTCGAAATTAAGATAATCATAACCTTCCAGATTATAATAACCTGTATCCAAATATACCCAGTCGTCATCTTTTGTTGTAATTCTGCGTCCTTCCGGTTCAATTGCTGAATAAACAACCTTGTCTTTTGATGTATCAGGAGTTTCAAGCAAAGTATTTGTTGCTGTTATGCTTTTTATATAAACATCAACGCCTGCGTGCCAACTCCAATCATTTTCAGTATCCTGTGTACTTATATACAAATAAGTCAAAATATTATCTGTTATTGGCTTTTTATAGTTTTCAGATTCACGCCAGTCAAACCAGTATTCCTTGAACACACCAAATGGAATTTGATAAACAGTCATTTCGTTTGTAAGGATTCTGCTAAACTCTAATTTTCTTGCACTTTCATAATCTGTCTTTGTAACGTCTGTCCAGCTTTAAATATTGACCGAGTAATTATTACAGTTAGGGCTGGAAATCTCCAAATTTAAATATTTATAACCTTCCAAATTAAAGTTGTTGCCTAAAAAAATAACATTTGAATCCCAGTCACTCTCTTGCTCTACTGTTGTAAATTTATGTCCCTCTGGTTCAATAGCCTTAAAAACGATTTTATCCTTTGATGTATCATTAGTAAGCTTTTTATTTGTTGCATAAATTTTTTTTATACAAATTTTTACATCAGGAATATCACCAACAGGATTTAATGGGTCAAATGAATAAGTCAAAATATAATTGATTTTATTTGATGTGCTTGGACGCATTGCAAAGGTACCTTGGGACATATCAGGCCATTCTTTATTATTTACACCAAAATCTGTCTGATAAACTGTAGCTTCCTTAGAACCCATAGCCTGAAGTCTTGCAACTTTTTCATGAGGCTCTTCAGAAAAACCTGTAAAACCAAGCAAATGATAACCATCATCAGGACAATACGCTTCAATATTCAGGTATTTATAGCCTGTCAAATCAATTCCATTTTCAAAATAGATTATTGGAGCAGTTCCAGAAAAATCACTTTTTAAATGCCCGTCATTTTCCCAAGCATCTGCAGAAACAGTAATAAATGTTCCTTCTGCCGTGGTTGCCGGTTCCCAGATTACTTTGTCGGGAAGAATTTCCGAGGCATCAGTTTCGGTCAGTTTGTCGCAGGAAATAAACATTGCACATAATGCAAAGCCAATAAGCAGGGAGAATGATTTAAACATTTTCATAATGTCACTCCAATTTAGATATGATTAAAGACAAGTGAAACGAGAAAGGCAGTTAATATAATTATAAGCCATAAAATGCTATCTTTCAATGAAAAGTTTAGGAGGCATTACGAATGATATTAAACAATTCCTGTTATTGCACGCTGTAAAGCAAATCTTCGTAGGTTGGGAATGGTTTGTATTCTTCGCCTAATAAAGGTTCTATCTGGTCGGCTACGGTACGGACCTGTTCCATTGCCGGCAGAATAACCTTTGCGTAAGAGTGTGCGCGTTTCATAAGATCTGCAATCTTATTAGTTTTGTCGTGCTCCTGCGAAAGTTTATCTGCTTTGTTCGAAAGGTCGTTTATAAGAGTATTCAATCGGCCAATAAGCTTAATGCCTGCATCGCAAAGGCTGAAAACCCGCTGCATTTTAAATTCTGTGTCTGCAAGTACGTTCATGTACTTAAAGGCGGCTGGAATTATGTCTTTGTGAACCATTTCGAGCATGGTGTTTACTTCTATGTTCAAAACCTGGCAATATTTTTCGAGCTTGATGTCATAGTGGCTCTTCATTTCTTCAGGAGTGTAGATTCCCATTCTTGTAAAGAGCTTTACATTTTTTTCATCAAGATAGTGTTCAATTGCTTTTGGAGTTGTGCGGTAGTTTTTAAGACCGCGCTGTTCTGCTTCTGCAATCCATTCTTTGCCGTAACCATTACCGTTAAAGAGGATTCTCCAGTGAGCTGTAATTTCGCGTTTGATGAGTTTCTGCAAATCAGAATCAAAAGCCTTTGATTTTTCAAGTTCATCTGCAAAATCACATAAAGTATTGGCAAGAATTGCATTTAAGATTGTATTTGGGCCGCTTATAGAAAGAGCACTTCCTACAGAACGGAATTCAAAGCGGTTTCCTGTAAAGGCAAAAGGAGAAGTTCTGTTGCGGTCGGTGGAGTCTTTTGGAATTGGTGGAAGAACATCTACACCGATAGACATTTTGCTGCGTTTTTTACCGTCGTAGGTTTTGCCGGATTTAATTGATTCAAGAACAGCCTGAAGCTCATCGCCTACGTAAATAGACATAATTGCTGGAGGAGCTTCGTTTGCTCCAAGACGATGATCATTTCCGGCACTGGCAACAGAATAGCGCAGCAAATCCTGATTTTCGTCTACAGCTTTGATTACAGCTGTCAAAAACAGAAGGAACTGAGCATTGTCGCGTGGCGTTTTTCCCGGTGCAAAAAGATTTTCGCCATCATCTGTTGCAATGGACCAGTTGTTATGCTTGCCGCTTCCGTTTACTCCTTCGAAAGGCTTTTCATGGAGCAGACAAAGAAGCCCATGGCGGCGTGCAACCTTTTTCATTATTTCCATTGTAAGCTGATTCTGGTCCGCAGCAAGATTGCTTGTTGTAAAAATAGGTGCCATTTCGTGCTGGGCAGGAGCAGCTTCGTTATGTTCTGTTTTACAGTAGATTCCAAGCTTCCACAGTTCGATGTTCAAATCTTCCATATATTTGATTACACGAGGCTTGATTGCTGCAAAATACTGGTCATCCATTTCCTGACCTTTTACGGGGCGCGCACCAAAAAGTGTTCGTCCGCACATTTTAAGGTCTTTACGTTTCTGGTAAAGCTTTTCGTCTATTAAAAAGTATTCCTGTTCCGGGCCCATTGTTGTTGTAATATGCTTTGGTTTTTTTCCGAATAGATTAAGAATACGAAGACTTTGTTCATTCAATGCTTCCATAGAACGGAGGAGTGGAGTTTTTTTATCAAGAGCTTCGCCGTTATAAGAACAGAAGGCTGTTGGAATACAAAGTGTATGATCTTTTACAAAAGGATAAGATGTTGGATCCCAAACTGTGTAGCCGCGTGCTTCGAAGGTAGAGCGTTTTCCACCATTTGGAAAGCTTGAGGCATCCGGTTCACCTTTAATAAGCTCTTTACCGCTAAAGCTCATTATGATTTTTCCTTCATCGGCTGGTGTAAGGAAAGAATCGTGCTTTTCGGCAGTAATTCCGGAAAGTGGCTGGAACCAGTGAGAGTAGTGTGTTGCTCCTTTAGAAATGGCCCAGGTTTTCATTGCTTCTGCAATCTGATTTGCTGCCTCTAAATCAAGGGGAGTTCCCTCGTCCATAGTGTGCTTAAGCGCTTTAAAGGTTTGAGAAGGAAGCATTTCCTTCATGACACTCTGATTAAAAACAAGACTTCCAAACAGTTCAGGTAAATTTTCCATACGCCTATTATAGTGAATTGAATGGGGGCTAGCAATCTGTTAAAATCAGCTTATGCAAGACATCAATGACATCAAGCTCTATGCGGCAAAAAATTCCATACCAATCATGCGGGATGGTGGCGTAGATTTTATCTGTAATTATATAAAAGAACATAACATCAAACGCATTCTGGAAATTGGTACGGCAATCGGTTTTTCGGCAATTGAATTTGCACAGGTGGCGCCAGATATCACCGTTACTACCATAGAGCTGGATATAGACCGGCACATAAAGGCAAAGCAGAATATTCACGATAGCGGGCTTGATGACCGCATTAATGCAATTCATGCAGATGCGCTTAAACTTGAACTGGACGACACCTTTGATATGATTTTTATTGATGCCGCAAAAGGGCAATATATCAATTTTTTCGAAAAATATACAAAAAATCTGGCACCGCAAGGAGTTTTTATAAGCGATAATCTTTCTTTTCATGGTATGGTAGAAGATCTTACGCTTACTCACAATTATAGTACTATAAAATTAGTGAAAAAAATCCGAAAATATATAGAGTTCTTACGCAGTAATATTGACTTTGAAACTCAGTTTTTTGATTTTGGTGATGGAATTTCTGTCAGTATGCGAAAAACTGTGTTATAATGGTAAAATGACGATAAAAAACTACATAGGAGGGTTTTGTGTCAGATAATAATTCAACCGCAGTAGAGGAATTGCGCCTTAGAAAATCAAGCATAGGAAGAAGAATGGGTCTTATGCTTCTGGTTGTAGTTCTTTTCCTTTTTTCGATTCTGCTTATTATTACTTCTACAGTAATTCGTTCCCAGACAACTGAATCTTATTACGAGATGGCTCATGAAATTGTTAATGGACGTGCAGATGAAATTAACAAATGGATTGAAGTATATATTAATGACCTTAAAGTTTATTCCGACGCTGATGTTATTGCTTCGGGTGATGATGAGCAGGTAATTGAATGGCTTCATAATCATCAGCAGCTTAGGAACCCCGATTACGACTATATGTTCTTCTGTGATAGTGTCGGAACTTCTTTCCGTGATACAGGACTTGTTGGTGGAACTGGCGCTCTTGTTGAACGTGATTATTATAAGGCAATGATGCAGCAGGGATTGAATACTTTTGTAGGAAATGTCGTTCTTTCTAAAACTTCTGGTCAGTATGTAATGCCTATTGCCCGTGCCGCAAAGAATGCCCAGGGAAAAACCTTTGGTTTCTTTATTGGTATGCTTGGTATTAATCAGCTTAAGCAAGAAGTTGAGCAGTTCCAGATTGGTGAAACAGGCTACTTCCTTCTTATCGATAAAAATGGTCAGATTGTAGCACATCGTAATCCTGATTATCTTCTTCAGCAGATTGAAGTAATTCCAGAGGTTGCAAATCTTGTTTATTCAGGAACAGGCAAAGATTCTTATGCGGAACTTGTTCTTGATGGCGATAAATGTGTAGCTTTTGTTGCACCTGTTGCAGATACAGGTTATTCAATAGGCTACATTGTTTCTCTTGCCGAAGTTCATACAGCAACTACAAAAGCTCAAAAGGTAATTCTGATTGTTGGTATTATTGTTGCACTTGTTCTTTTCATATTCTTTGTTTTGTCTTTGAACCGCGTGCTTGCCCGACTTAAGAAAATTAATAAGCTTATTCAGGAGCTTTCTACCGGTGATGCAGACCTTACTGTTCGATTACAGGTTCATAATGCCGATGAAATTGGTGAACTTGTAATGGGTGTTAATAAGTTCCTTGAAAAATTCCATCAGATTATGACAAACATCAAGCAGTCAGAGGTCGAATTAAAGGATGCCGGTCAGGTTCTTACAAGTGAAATTGAAAATACTACTTCGACAATTGCTCAGATGTCCGGAAATATTGGTCTTGTAAATAATCAGGTTGGAACACAGGCTACTGTTGTAGGAAATACAACAACCGCTATTACAGATATTTCTCAGAATATTGAATATCTTGATAATATGATTCAGGGTCAGGCTTCTTCTGTTGTTCAGGCTTCGGCTGCAGTAGAAGAAATGATTGGAAACATTAATTCTGTAGATAAATCGGTTATCAAGATGGTAGAAGAATTTACTGTTCTTGAACTTGATACAAAGAATGGAATTGAACAGAACTCTTCTGTAAACGGACTTATCCAGAAGATTTCAGATCAGTCTGTTTCGATGATGGATGCCAACACAACAATTCAAAGTATTGCAGAACAGACAAACCTTCTTGCCATGAACGCTGCAATCGAAGCTGCACATGCTGGCGAAGCAGGAAAGGGCTTCTCTGTAGTTGCTGACGAAATCCGTAAGCTTGCAGAAACTTCGGCAGAACAGTCAAACAAAATTACAGAAGAACTTTCCAAGATTCAGAACGGTATTCAGCAGGTTGTTTCTGCTTCTTCTGAATCGGAAAAATCTTTCCAGTCTGTATCTGAACGCATTAATCTTACAAGTGAACTTATTACTCAGATTCGTGGTGCCATGGAAGAGCAGCAGTCTGGTTCTCAGCAGATTTTGGAAGCTTTGCAGGCTATGAATGATAGTACAAGCAAGGTTCGTGATGCTGGAAACGAAATGACTCGCGGTGGCGAAAGTATTAAGGGTGATGTTTCTGAACTTCGCAACAGTATGGACAGTATTAGTTCAGCTGTTTCTGATATTAATGATGGAACTCACTATGTAAATGAAAGTACTAAGAATCTGCGTGAGATTTCTACAAAGCTTGGTGTTGCAATTACAAAGATTAGTAACGACGTAGATTTGTTTAAGGTATAAAAGAGATTCCCCGGTCAAGCCGGGGAATGACATACTCTGTCATTGTCGGGTTTGACCCGACAATCTCCTAGCAGTTGAAATATTTATCAAACTCTGCAGGGTGTGGAATTGCATTGAATTGTGCAAGCTCCGCACGTTTTGTTTTTATAAAGTTCTTGAGCAGTTCTTCCGGGAATACTCCGCCTTCTGTTAAGAATGCATGATCTTTTTCCAGAGCATCCAGAGCGTCATCTAGACGAGTTGGCAGCTGCTTAAGCTTTTTCTTTTCCTTATCACTAAGGGTATAAAGATTTACATCGTATGGACCCCAGCCGTTTTTGTGAGGGTCAATCTTGTTTTTAATTCCATCAAGACCAGCCATCAAAATTGCAGCATATGCAAAGTATGGGTTACAGGTTGCGTCAGGGTTGCGAAGTTCAAAGCGGCGCATTTTAGGTGTCTTAGCATAAGCCGGAATACGGATTACAGCAGAGCGGTTAGAAGTTGCGTATCCAACTGTAACAGGTGCTTCAAAACCAGGAACAAGTCTCTTGAAAGAGTTTGTACTTGGATTTGTAAGGGCACACAATGCGCTGATATGCTTTAAGAGTCCGCCCATAAAGAAATGAGCTGCTTCGCTAAGGTGAGAATAGCCGTTGTCATCGCTGAAAACAGGTTCTCCGTTCTTGAGCAAAAGCATATGTACGTGCATACCGCTTCCTGCTTCGTTGTAAACAGGCTTTGGCATAAAGGTTGCAGTTTTTCCGTATTTAGCGGCAACGTTACGGATAATATATTTAATCATCATTGTGCCGTCTGCCATTTTGCTCATTTTACCAAGCTTTGGTTCAATTTCAAACTGACCGGCAGCACCAACTTCCGGGTGATGATATTTTACAGGAATACCTGCTTTTTCAATTTCCATACACATTTCGCTGCGGCATTCAAAGCTTGTATCAAGCGGCTTTGCTACATGGTATGCCTTTTGAGAGCCGATTACGTTTCCATAGCCTTCGTTGTAGGTGTTCCATGGAGCCTGGCTTGCATCAATTTCTGCTGCAATGCGATTATGACTTACATCCCATGCAACATCATCAAACAGATAGAATTCAAATTCCGGAAGAATAAGCATTTCGTCTGCAATGCCAGTGTCTTTCATATATTGCTCTGCAGCCAGAACAATGTTGCGCGGATACTGAGCCAAAGGTCTGTTGTTCGGGTAGTCAATAATCATTGCGTTTCCGGTCATAGAAAGAGTCGGAATTTCGCAGAATGGGTCTATAAGCGCGGTATCCGGATCTGGAATAAATACCATGTCCGATTTTTCAACTACGGCATAGCCATAGTTAGAGGCGTCAAACCCAACACCATCCTTCATTGTGTCTTCATTGAAATTTTGAGCTGGAATTGTAACGTGACGAAATTGTCCGTTAATGTCTACCATCTTAAAATCAACCATTTTGATGTCATTGTCTTTAATCATCTGCATGACATCTTTTGCTGTTTTTGCCATTTTAGTTACCTCAAAGCTTTTTTTTTGTAACTTTTATTTTAAGGCACTAAATGGCAGTTGTCAAAAAAAAACTTTGTTGGGGCAGGACTTTATAGGGTGCAACTTTCACAACTTTATTGGGCATAACCAAAAGCCAGGATGGTAAAGGCTTTATCTTCGTCTCCCTGTGCCATTTTGATTTCAACGGTGTGAGGTGCTGATTTTTGTTCATCAATTATCATAACAATCATACAGTTGTTCCAGCCGCCATCTTCGTGACCCGCATAAGTTTTCTGAAGTTTTCCATCAACAAAAACGTCTGCTTTGCCAAAAGAATCGTTGTTTGCGTTCTTGTAAATCATAATCAGGCTTTTGCAGTTGAGAGTCATTGTAAATGGTTCATTGTTTGGGGCTGATGTGACAGTTGCTTCTCCTGCGGTACCAGACGCTTCTGTAGGGGCTCCCGCGGTTTCTGAAGATGTCCCCACGGTTCCTGAAGATGTCCCCGCGGTTCCTGAGCCTGTCGAAGGACCTTCTTTATACCAATTTTCCGGGAAACATTTTCCTCCGTGCATATAACCCTGAATAGCATCATCTTTTTTAGAAAAAGCTCCGGCTTTTATAGAAACATTTTTATCATCTGTGTTTGAATAAACTGTTGCAAAAGTTTTGAACGCATTTTCATTTTTATAGGTTGCAGGAATTTCATATTTTGCGTCTGTCTGGGAAGCATCAATTTCGTCAATAAGATTCATAATACATTTTGCCATATAAGTGTGACCATAACGTGTTGGATGAACATAATCAGAATAATAAATCTTAGAATCCTTTTCCTGATTTACACCAGAATTAAAAAGTCCATCGCTTATGCTTACCTGTGGAAGATTGTAAAAGTTTGCAACAGGCGAAATCTGGCCCTGCTGGTTTGTATAAGTTGCTGCGGCATAAAGGATAATTACAGCTGTGTCATGTTCAAGTGCATTGCGCACAAGATATTCCATTGCTCGTGTGTTGGAGCATTCAAGCCAGTCATTTGCTGCAAATTCTATGATAAGCAGATCTGGATTACGGCCGCCAGGGACAACGACATCTTTCTGGTAACGAACAAGTCCCATTGGAGAAGGAGTCCCACCAATTCCCGCAGGAATGAATTTTACCCGGTCTTTGTCGGTAGCATATTTTTCGATAAACAAATCTTTAAACTGATACGCATATCCCTGATGAAAATCCGATGGGCCTGCGCCTTCTGTAACAGAACCACCGATTGTCGAAACAATAACTTCTTCACCTGCGCGCATTTTTGAAAGCACCTGTTTTACAAGATAATTGTTTCCTTTTGTCACAAGGCTTTTTTTTATTATTTCTTCGTATTTTGAATCTGGAATCTGCAGACCGTTTGTTGAAGGTTCCTTTGGTTTATCTGTGTCATTTTCAACTGAATCATTTGTTTTTGTAACTTGAAATCTTGGTGTAAAAACTGGATTTTCGTTTTCCACTTTTTTATTCTCCTTTTTTGTGCATCCCGAAAGGAAAAGCGTTGCTGTTAGTAAAAGTAAAAGTTTTTTGCTCATAGAAAAATAGTATATCGATTTGATTAAGAAATGTCATTGTTGTTAAAAAAAAAGGCCGGGTCTTGCCCGGCTCGTAATGTGCTTTCAGTAGACTAAGTACTGGCACTATATTTTTTGTCCAGTTTCTAAGCAACTGGTGGCTTATATTAGCTAACGTATTATAACCTCGACCAGGTTATGTATTTTTGTCGGAATCTGCAAATTGCCTCCTCTCAAGTAAACGGTGTACGTCCTCATCTCGTTCCTGTTTACAGTTATAATATTAGCATAAAAAAAAATGATTGCAATGAAAATTTGTCTATATCTTTTTGGAAGAAGGTGTGTTATAATAAAAGTCTATCACACTTCAGAAAAACAGCTCAAAAGAGCCACGTCTATTGATTATCTCCATTTTGCATAAAGATCTATGTTTTTGTTAATTGTGTAGCCTGTATTAATTCGGGTTTGAAAAGATTCCTCTAAAAACCAGCCGTCAAATTCTTTGTTTTCAGCAGTGAGGGAAGGTAATTCGGCGCTTGTAAGATTTGAGCCTGTAGAAATTTTTATTCGTGCTGGTTCGGTTCCATATTCGGAATGGTAGGTTATATATACCGGAGTGCTATAACCAAATTTTTTATTTAAGGAATCTGCAAGGCAAGAAGTAAAAAGAAGTGAAATAAATAATGAAAGGATAAAAAAGTGTCGGTATTTCATAATGAATTGTCATTGTGAGCGAAGCGGGGCAATCCATCTGGTTTTTATGTGGATTGCCGTGACGCTGCGCTCCTTGCAATAATGAATTGTGAGGAGCGTTGCGACAAAGCGATTTTCTAGTAGTTCTGTGCGCTGATTTCGAAGTAACTCTTTGGATGTGCACAAACAGGACAAACTTCCGGGGCTTTTGTTCCAACGATGATGTGTCCGCAGTTTCGGCATTCCCAAACTTTTACTTCACTCTTTTCAAAAACAGCAGCTGTTTCTACGTTCTTAAGAAGTGCACGGTAGCGTTCTTCGTGATGTTTTTCGATTGCACCTACAGCACGGAATTTTGCAGCAAGAGCAGGGAAACCTTCTGCTTCTGCAGTTTTTGCAAAATCTTCGTACATTTCTGTCCATTCGTGATTTTCGCCGTCTGCAGCAGCTTCCAGATTCTGCGCTGTTGTTCCAATTCCTTCAAGTTCCTTGAACCACATTTTTGCGTGTTCTTTTTCGTTGTTTGCAGTTGCTTCAAAAATTGCAGCAATCTGCTCGAAGCCTTCTTTCTTTGCAGTTGATGCAAAATAGGTGTATTTGTTTCTAGCCTGACTTTCTCCAGCAAAAGCTGCCTGTAAGTTTTTTTCTGTTTGTGTTCCTGCGTATTTGTTCATTTTTTCCTCCTGTGAACTTTTTACGGTTGTATTGGTTGGTGAAGTTTCAATTATTGGTGGGGTCGGCACAGTTTTTTCTGGTGCGCCAGCCTCTTCATAAATCGGTTCAAAATCTTCTGCCGGATGTCCACAAAGCGGACATGTAAAATCTGAAGGGAGTTCCGGACTATTGTGTACATAGCCGCAGATTTTACAACGCCAGCCGACAATTTTTCCTGTAGTCGGGGCGGCCGGTTTTGGTTTGATGTAGCTTTGATAATAAGCATAAGTGATAGGTTCTTCGCGGCTCATTATTTTTGCATCGGTAACTTCTGCAGTAAAGAGCGTATGTGAACCAAGGTTTTGTGCTGCAATTACCTTTGCACTAAAAAGCGCACAAATCTGTGATGAAAGGTAAGGGCAGCCGTTTTGATCCATGGAGTAATCAGTAAAGTCCTGGAATTTATCAACATTCTTTCCGCTCTGATATCCAAAGCGTTTGATTGTTTCGAAGGTTGTTTTTTTATCCAGAATACTGAGTGTGAAAACTCCAGAATCCTTAATCATCTGGCAGGTAAGGTTAGAATTAATTACAGAAATTGCAATTCTAACCGGGTCTGCCGCAACCTGCATACAAGTGTTTGTAACGCAGGCATTTATTTTTCCGTTGCTTTGAGTACCTAAGATGAAAACGCCGTATTGTAAAGAAAATAGCGCTTTATTATCCATTATCTTCCCCAGGTCATAATCATATCGTAGTTGTCTTCGCGTACTTCAAAATACTGGTTGTATTCACCACAGGTAGGACAATATTCAGGAGCCTGAGGTCCTACTACAATGTGACCGCATTTAAGACATTCCCAAACCTTTACAGTTGAATCTGCCAGCTGCTTTTTAGAATCTTCGTCCTTGAACAAAGAACGGTAGCGTTCTTCGTGTCGCTTCTCAATTTCTGCAACTGCACGGAATTTTGCTGCAAGATCTGCAAAGCCTTCTTCTTCTGCTTCTTTTGCAAACTGAACGTACATATCTGTCCATTCGTAGTTTTCTCCGTCGGCAGCAGCTTTAAGATTGTCTGTTGTTTCGTTAAGACCGCCCATCTCACGGAACCACATTTTTGCATGGTTTTCTTCGTTGTTGGCAGTTTTTGTAAAGATTTCGGCAATTTTATCTTTGCCTTCGTTCTTTGCAATCTGCGAAAAATATGTATATTTGTTTCTAGCCTGACTTTCGCCTGCAAATGCTGCAAGCAGGTTCTTTTCTGTTTTTGTTCCTGTGTATTTTGACATATAGTTTCTCCTTTTTAATGTGGTCCCTGACTTAATGCGATTCCTGACTTAATGCGGTTCCTGACTTAATGCGGTTCCTGACTTAATGCGGTTCCTGAGCCAGTCGAAGGACCACTTAAAATTTAATTAATTGTTTTTCCAAAGACTGTGAAGGTTGCAATATGCATAAGCTGCAACAACTTCATCACCTTCTGTAATTGCAAAAGTTGCTTTTGGAGCGTCGCCAGGTTTAAGTATTTTACGCTGATTTCCCTGCTTTGTGCTAAGAGCAATCCATTCTATAAAGTGTTCCGGGAGCATTGGATGATCAACAGATCCAACCTTTACTTCAACAATATTTCCATTTACAGAGATAACAGGAACATGCTTTTCTACAGCAGCATCTGTTGTTCCCGGGATAATCTGTTCCATTTCTTCACCACAGCAGATTGTAGGTACGCCGGTATCTTTTACAATAGCAATAATTTTGCCGCAAACTTTACAGCGATAAAATTTTAATTCCATAGACATTACTCCTTATAATAGTTTAATTATTATACACCATAAAGCGCGGATTGTGGGGAAAATATTGAAAAATTACTCTTTATTATCAGAAATCTGTTGAATTCCACGTTCCTTAGCGTTTTTAGATGAAATAACCTTTCCACCTCGTTTTTCAAGAGAAGAGCGTGCATCACGGGCAACTTCTGCACCGGAAACCGCAACCTTTGCACTTTCCGACAAACCTTTAGGATTTTCATTTTGGGAAAGTTCTGTCGCAGAAGCTTCGGCAAGCATATTAAGAATAAGCTCCAGGTTTGTCATATTGTCGCGAAGGTTTTCTTTTTTTAATCCCTTATATTCTTTGTACTCTTTTGCCGAAAATCCAGCCCACGTTTTATACATTAAATCTGTAAGGATGGCATATTCTTTGCCTTGTTTTACACCAGATTTATCCCATTCATCAGTAAGCGCTTTACGAACTTCTATGGCCTTAATGCGCTGATTAATCCAGTCTTCTTTGTAACCTAGTCTTCGATAGTTCTGAATCGCCCTTTCAATTGATAATTCCGGATCCACAGATTCATTAAGAATTTCATTGCCAACTTCTGCCAACCACATTTTGAAAGGTTCGGCTTTTGAGGATGGAATTGATTGGATTAGACGCAGGATATTTTTTGTGGAAAGAACGTCTGTCTCGCGCATTTTTCCATCTGGCGCAAGTAATTTCAACTGTACGATTTTATCGTACACTTCACTTCCTTCTTTATTCAGTTTGATCTTTAAGTCACTCCAATAGCGTCTTGAATTCTGACTCTCCGTCAACACTTCTACAACATCAATAACAGAGAAATACCATTCCTCTTCTTCAGCATTCCATACATAACGAATTTTTTTGTTTTCAAAAAGTTTGAGATTGCTTTGAGAATTTTCCATACCTTTCCTCATAAGATTTTAGATTTTCAGCGCCAGTCCAACACCAGACCTGAATTACGGTAAAGAAAATAAAAAAATGAAAATTGAACTATTACCACACATATAAAAAAACGCTGATAATCGTTGGAGATTACTTTATGTGTAGTGGACTTTACAAGTTAACTATATTCTTTTTTGCGGATAATGACAATTGTGAAAAACTCCCGCCAGAGTAGGAGGAACTCCTTTCTCAAGTAGCGGACAAGTTGGAAAAATAAAATATTATCATATAATTGGTAGACCTATAAACAAAATTTCCCGACAAAACCAAAGAAAAAGGTCGTCTGGTCGGGGAAAAAATAAGAGCGCTGTATGGGAATTCCCGACTTAACAGGACAGGAAAAAGGTTAAGTCGGGAATTTTATAAAATTGTTGTTCATTTTTGAGGAAAAACAAACTGTTTCATACAATTTTTTCCCGACTAAATGAGCGGAAACAACATATTGGTCGGAAAAAAGTGAAATAGACTATTCTTGGATTCCCGACTTAACGAACGTAAAGGCTGTTTTGGTCGGGATTATTGAATATAGACAGATTCTTTTTCCCGACTAAACTGAATAAAAATGGTGTTAAGTCGGAAATATGGCTTCCAAATCCAAAAAATAACTACAAAGAATAAATCCTATGATATAATAACCCCATGCTTTCCCTAACAGCTCAAAAAATATACAAAGCAGTAAAACTCATACCCCGCGGCAAGGTTGCAACTTATTCCCAAATTGCGGCACTGGCGGGAAACTGTAACCTCAGGCGTTTTGTGGGGAATGCGCTTCATGAAAATCCGGAGCCTGGGGTTATACCATGCCATCGTGTTGTGAATGCAAAAGGCTTTTGCTCGGGGAGCTTTGCGTTTGGTGGCCCATCTGTGCAACAAGAAAAGCTGGAAGCAGAAGGAGTTGCATTTGTAGATGGGCATGTAGATATGAACAGGTTTTGTATAGATGAAGATGACTTTGAAAGAATGAGGGTCGAACTTATTCTTTAATAAATCCTTCTATACTTTCTTTAGGTGCAAAGCCTGTAAAGGAATTAACAACTTTTCCTTCTTTCATCATTACCAAAGTTGGGATGCTCATAACACCGAACTGTTCGGCAAGATCAGATTCTTCATCTACGTTTACTTTGCCAACTTTGATTTCGTCGTGTTCGTCGGCAATCTCGGATACTACAGGGCCAAGCATTTTACATGGTCCGCACCAGGGAGCCCAAAAATCAAGTAGAACAGGTTTGTCACTTTTAATAACTTCAGCTTCGTAATTTTGTGCTGTGATTGTTATTTCTTTCATGTGTTTCTCCTTGTGTGGATTGCTTTGTAGCTGCATTTGTTCGTAAAGACATGTGCGTTCCCACTAGTTTTATTTGTCATCTATAAATATAATATTAAAGGTACACGGAGTAAATAAAAAAATGCCTCACATTCAGATAAATGATTCTATATCACTTTTTTATGAAGAGTTTGGACAGGAAAACAAAAATACAGATAAAATCATAATTTCGGCTCAGGTTGGTTTTTATAAAAAAGGAATGCAGCAGTATATGGCTGGGCTTGGGTATCATGTTTACTGTGTTACATTACGCGGGTTTCATCCTTCAACACTTGTAGAGGAAGATTACGGTGAGCATTGGTATGATGTTTTTGCCGATGACGTTGTTGCTTTTGCGGACAAAATGAACATCAGCCGGTTTATTTATATGGGCGCATCTCATGGTAGTGGTGTTGGCTGGCATTTGATGTTAAGGAATCCTAACAGGGTGAGTTTGTTCGTTGCTGTTGTAGGTGGACCTCATTCACTTGCTGCTGGAACTATGTCATATAGGCAGATGCTTGCGCAGGGAATTATAAAGGAAATACCTCCGTTTAATCCGCCGATTGATAATGATGAAGCCAGACAGCTTAGGCGCGACAGAAGAGCAGAACATATTTCGAAGCAGCCGCCCGCACCAGAGCTTGAACGACAGGTTGATTATGGGCGCCCTTTAATGGCATTGGGTAGTGAAGAAAAGCTTTGCGAAGAACTCAGAAAAATTACATTGCCTGTGTTGATGATTGGCGGGGTAGAGGATCCAATCAGTACGCCGGAGCTTATGATGCGCACTGCAAAATGTCTTCCGCATTGTAAGCTTATCTTGTATTCAAACTGCGGTCATGACATAGATACCGACCTTATAGAAGAAGCTTGTGATGAAGCAGACAGATTCATAAAGAATGCAATTAAAACAGGAAAGTGGTATTTGCCGGTAGAAGAAAAATGAAAATAAATCTGGGAATTAAAATTAAACTTTTCGCTGCTGTTTTTGTTGGGTTAGTGCTGCTTTTACAGACTGCCTGCTCCAGCAAGGATATGTTTGATTGTGACCAGATTGTTAATCCTGACTACCAGAAAGAAGTTGACTTAATCGAAGAATATCTGGAAGAAAATAAATTTGAAGGTGCTGTGTTAGTTGCCAAAAACAAAGATATCATTCTTGCAAAAGGCTACGGCTTGTGCGACAGAAAAAATCCTGAATCTGCGGATATTGAAATAAACACGACCTTTGAAATTGGTTCTATAACAAAACAGATGACTGCTGCGGCAATAATGCAGCTGGCCGAAAAAAAGAAGCTTGATGTTCAGGATAAAATTTCTCTTTATTTTCCTGATTATGAATATGGCGATGATATTACAATCGAAATGCTTCTGGATATGCACTCCGGGCTTACAGATTGTCTTAATGCTCCTTACGAATTTTTTCCGGCAAAGATTGCAACAAAAATAGAAAACGCGACTGTTCGCAATGAACCTGTAGAAGAAGAAATTATTTTAAAATATCTGAATGATGCTCCGCTTTTTATTGAGCCGGGAAGCGAGTATTTTTACTGCAATACGAATTATTATCTGCTTGCCAAAATCATAGAGCAGGTTAGCGGGCTTTCATTTAAAGATTATATGCAGAAAAATATTTTTTCTCCCTGCGATATGCGCAATACAAATATAGAGTTCCAAAAAACCGACACACGCGGTTATGACTGGAAAAATCGTTACTACAGTATTCCCGATGGTTTTGCAACAGGCTATGGTGATGTTAATTCCAGCGTTGTTGATTTGTATAAATGGACTGACAATCTTGTGCGCGGTAAAGTTGTAAGTAAAAAATCTTTTAAGAAAATGATTGATACAGAATCCTACGGCTACGGACTTAATGTTCAGAATGGAGAAATTTTCCACGGCGGTGCAACAAATGTTTTTAATTCCTTTAGTACATATCATCCGGAAACAAAGGTTTCTATAATTATTTTGATTAATCGCCCGCAGAACGAAAAATATGCTGCAACCTTTGCAAGAGGAATTTATAAGTTACTTGCAGATTAGTTTTCCATCAGGACAACAATACCTTCGTAATCCTGAGCATTTTTTATTATTAAAGAATCCTGTTTTATTGAAGCCTTTATGTTAGGACGAGCAAACACTGCGCTTATAGAATATGCTGCTGCGTTTTCTGGTAATGGAATTTTAAGAGTTCCTTTAAATCCTGCAAAAGTATTTACAACTGTCATCATCTGACTTTTTCCAAGAGAAACTCTTGTTACTGCCTGCCAGCCTTTTAGTTCGTTGTAAGAATTCTGGAAAGGCCCTGATCTGTAGTTTCGTCCAAGAGAAATAAGATGATTGCAGCGTACATAAAGTAAAATTGCCTTATCAACAATTTTCCATTGAGCTTTTGATAAATCGTAAATGTCACCCGAAAGACACATTCTTCCAAGGAACGTATTTGCAAGAGAATAATGAAGTCTTTTGTCGTCATCAGTTTTGCGAAGTACTGCCCAAATCTGACTTTGAGCCGGAAGAATTGCACGAGTAACATTTGCGGCAATAACAGGAATAGCCTGCCATTCATGTGCATCAGAAAAAGAAGACATGCTTGTAAGAGCCTGCATAGAAGGTTCAAGTCTGTGGCCGCCCGAAGAACAATTTTCTATTACAAGCTTTGGAAGTTCGCGACGAAGTTTTTTAAAGAAGCCCTGAGAGGCAAGCATGTTCTGGCGAAGTCCTTCTCCAAGAGATTCTGCTCCGTCACAGCCAATTCCTATATTGTCATTATAATCAACCTTGAGGTAACTAAAGCCGTTGTTTCGTAATGTATTGAGTACACGTTCTGTAAGATAAGCTATGACTTCTGGTTTTCGCATATCAAGAAAACGTCTGCTTCCGCATTGAATAGGGATTCCGTCTCTTGTAAGCAGCATTTTTGTATCATTAAAAATCTGACTGGCGGCGCCACAATTTTCCATTTCAAACCAGATACCCGGAATCATTCCACATTCTATTATTTTATCTGCAGTTGCTTTCAAGCCATCCGGGAATCTTGTCAAATTTGTAATCCAGTCTCCTATATCTGACCAGTCATTTCCATCTTTTACGTGCCAGCCTGCATCTATTACACAATATGTGATTCCATGACCTTTGAGTTTTTCTGCAATTTTAAACATGTTTTCCTGAGTTGGATTTCCCCAGGTTGTGCAGTATTCATTAAATATTACAGGCAGCTCTTTTTCGCTTGCAGGAAGAGAATCAAGATTCTGCTGTTGTGCAGAAGTAAGTCTGTGTGAAATTCCGTCAACATCTTCTTTAGCAACTGTAAGAATTGCGAGAGGTGTTTCAAAGGTTTCGGAAGGTTTAAGCTGTTTTGTCCAATGACCAAATTCCCTGTCGGCAAGTCCGCCTGATATAGAATTTTTTTTCATCTTTGTTATACACCTCTAACTGCCAGGAAGCTGGATGTGCAAGTTGAGCGCCTATGCTGTAGCGGTATTTTGTGTCTTCCACAATCATCCATGGAAAATAGCGGCGTACAGGCATAGAACCAACTTCGCCAAATCGTTCACTTGCTGCACCAATTCTTAGCCAGGCTGGTTCAAGATTCATGTCAAGAAAATTGCGCGATTCAAGTTTGCCTTCCATGCTCCATTTTGACTGCATCCTGTGAAGAATAAAATCCTTCTGGCGTAGGCCGGTCCCAATTGCCGGGAATGCACATAAGTTAAAGGACGAAAGCATTTCTATTGTTTCTGTCTGGGCATTTTCTTGTTCAAGGTTTGTTAGGATAGAATAACTTATAAGATGAATGTCGCCATCTGTGTATTGCAGAACATGTTGAACTTTAATGCTTCTTATCTGATATTCTGTGACGACTTTTGTTATTTGTTTGCTGTCTCTACTTGTTTCGCAATGCTGACCAATAAATTTCATTGTGGAAGTAGTGCCGTTATTTTTCATTGTATGGCCATTTGAAAATCCGTCACTATAAGGGTCGGCCAGAAGTTTAAGCTGAACAGCAGGTTCAATATTCCACCAGCCTTCAAGGTTGATATTTTTTTCCATGCCGGCAGGAAGAAGAGTTAAGCCAACGCAGTTTGATTTTTTATCTTTAAGGTAAACTGCGCACATATCATTGAAAATAAATTTGCTTAAGATTTCTTTTTCGATCTGGGCCATTAAAGCGTAACTCCTTCTTTGAAAATTGCGATTTCTCTATAGCCGTTTATTTCGTTCTTTGTCTGAACGCCTTGGGCAACGCTGCAGACATAATCAAAAAACTGTTGTGCAAGTTCATCGCTTTTTCCACTTTCAATTATACTACCAGCATTAAAATCTATCCAGTTTGATTTATGTTGTGCAAGGAGTGTGTTAGTCGAAACTTTTATTGTTGGAACTGGTGCGCCAAGCGGAGTTCCTCTTCCTGTTGAAAAAAGAATCAAATGGCAGCCGGCAGCAGTTAGATTTGTTACAGCAACAATATCATTGCCAGGACCATTTAAAAGGTTCAAACCGTTTTTGCTGAGTGTGTCGCCATAAGAAAGCACATCTACAACAGGACTTGTTCCACCCTTTTGAACACAGCCGAGCGATTTTTCTTCGAGCGTTGTAATTCCTCCTTCTTTGTTTCCAGGAGAAGGATTTTCGTAAACAACCTGATTATGACGAATAAAATAATCTTTAAAATCATTTATGAGTTTGACGGTTTTATCAAAGACTTCTTGATTTATACAGCGATTCATCAATATTGTTTCGGCGCCAAACATTTCTGGAACTTCGGTAAGAACTGTTGTCCCGCCGGCAGCAATAAGCATGTCCGAAAACTGTCCGATAAGAGGATTTGCTGTTATACCGGAAAAACCATCAGAGCCGCCACATTTGAGTCCCACCTTAAGCATAGAGATTGGAACCGGTTCGCGTTTAAATTGTGAAGCATATTCCTTAAGTTCATTTATAAGCTTAATGCCTTGTGCAAAATCATCGTCGAAATCCTGTGCATTCATAAAGCGAAGATTTTGTGGAAACTCTTTTGTTCCGTTATCTGTAAGGATTTTTTTGAATTCCTGAAGGTTGTTGTTTTCGCAGCCAAGTCCAAGGACAAGTACGCCCCCTGCATTCGGATGAAAAACAAGTCCCTTTAAAATCTTTTGAGTTGTAAGATGATCGCCTCCAAGTTGAGAACAACCGTAGGGATGAGTAAAGCAGAAGGCCCCGGTTGCTGCAGCCAGTTTTTCTGCAAGTTTGTTTACGCAGCCAACAGTGTTGATTATCCAGATGTCATTGCGGATTCCTATGTTGCCGTCTGGGCGTTTGTAGGCGAGGATGGTTTTTTGTGTCTGAGCTGTGACCGCAGTGAAGTTTGGTTTATATTCATACTCAAGCTTGTCTTTTAAATTTGTTGCAAGATTTTCTGTGTGAACGCGTTCACCTTTTTTTATATCCTTTGTTGCATGCCCGATTGCAAAGCCATATTTAATTACATTCTGGCCGTATGCAATATCTGTGAGTGCAACCTTGTGACCTGTTTGAGTATCTACCGCAACTGTGTCATTTGGATTAATCTGCAAAAGACTCATGAAAGAACCTCTTTGTAAGCCTGCTCCATTCCTTCATTCTGGATTATTGTAAAATATTTTTCTACTGGTTCAAGAATAAACGAAAGATCCTGTCCCCAGAAATCTTCGCGTAAAAGAATTTCGTGAACCGAAGCCTTTTTCATAAAAGCCATGATTTCTTCGCCGTCGTTTGCCTCGTCTGTTTTATAAAAGGCAAGGAGTGCGGCAAGTGAAAAGGTGAGGGCTTCCGGATAGCGTCCTGTATAATCCATGTATTCAATAATTGTCGGAAGAACACGAGCCTTAAACTTGCTTACAGAATTAAGAGCAATACTCAAAAGCTGATGTTTTACAAAAGGATTCGCAAACCGTTCAAGAACATCCTGTGCAAACTTAACATATCCAAAAGCTGTTGTCTGATCCTGACCAGCAGAAAGCACTGGGACAATTTCCTGAAACAATACCTTGTTCAAAAAAGCATTTACAGTTTTGTCATCCAGACATTCTTTTACTGTAGAAAGGCCGTACAATCTTGCACCAAGCACCATAGAAGTATGCGCCCCGTTTAAGATACGAACCTTTCGCTTTTTGTACGGGCTTACATCTTCTGTCCAGATTACATTTATCCCTGCTTTCTGCAGAGGGAATTCATTTTCAAAGTTTCCTTCAATTACCCACAGATGAAATATTTCTGCAGTGTTCATAAGGCGGTCGCTGTTAGTCAAACCAAACTCTTTTTTAAGCCGGGAATCAAGTTCCTGTTTTTCCTGTTCATCTTTTGGATAACCAGTACAGATTCTGTCTACAAGTGTGTTACAGAAATGATTTTGTGTCTTAACCCATTCAATAAATTCTGCAGGCAGATTCCAGAGTTCAGCATATTTTAAAACGCAGGCTAAAAGTTCTTTGCCGTTATTATCTATTAATTCACAGGAAAGGATTATGAAGCCGTTGAGACCTGCTTTAAATCTGTGATAAAGAAGGGCAGTGAGTTTTGCCGGAAAAGATTTTGGCGGACGGTCATCAATTTTTTCTGTTCCAAGATATTCAATTCCCGCTTCTGTTGTATTTGAAATGATGATACGCATGTCTGGATTTTCTGCAAGCCTAAGAAATTCGTCGTAATCGGTGTAAGGGTCTACTCCGCGCGAAATTGAATGAACTTCAATACAGTCATTTATAACACGGCCGTTTTCTACTCCTCGCAAAAATTGATGGTATACACCTTTCTGTTCGTTGATTACAGGAATGAGACCTTTGCTTATTGGCTGAACAACAACAACCTTGCCGTCATACAAATCCTGTTCGTTCATCTTGTGAATAAATACATCTGCAAAGCTTCGCAAAAAGCCGCCTTCACCAAACTGAATTATTGTTTCTTTCATAATGCTATCCTTATTTTATTATACAGCCCTTCTGTAAAATTATATTTGCATACTGACTTGTTTCTGTTGTTGCAATTACAGCGTATGCTTTTTTTGCTTCTTCATAAAATGCAAAGCGTTCCAGCATGCGGATACTATCCTTATTACCTTCTCCTGATTGCTCCAGAAGTGCTTCGTATTTTTGCCAGATAGAAACATCTGCATTGTCTCCTTCGCAACGTTCCATAAGTGCTACAGGTTTTTCAACATATTGATCAAGCGGGATAAGTTTTAAAATTGCTTCAAGAATTTCGGGAACACCGTGGCCATCCATCCTTATGACAATTGCATTTTTGCCAACACTTTCTGCCGGAAAGTTTCCATCTGCAATGACTATTGAATCGCCATGCCCCATTTCGCATAAGGTTTTAAGAAGCAGCGGCGGAATTATTTGTGGAATATTTTTTAACATAAGGTTTCTCCTATAGCATGTTTTTTATAGGTTTTAAGGGCACAAGATTTTTGAACCCATAAAACTTCTCTGCATTTTTACCAAGGAATGCAGCCTTTTCTTCATCTGTAAGTTTATTCGTTTCTTCTATAAATCGGACTGCCATTATATAAGTGATGTCTGTCATTGTTCGCGGGTAGTCGCTTCCCCACATAAGCTTGTTCATCCCGCAAATGTCGCGTGCTTCTAAAATTGCATCAATTGCCGAAGGATAAGGATAAAACTCTTTGTGGAAAAGCCAGGTAAGACCACCACTTTCTATATAAACATTTGGAGCCTTCGCAAGTTCAATTTGTTTTTGCCAGCCGTCTGTTGTTACCATTCCAAAATGACCTATTGCAATTCTAAGTTCAGGACATTCCTTTATGATAAATGCAAGGTCGCCTGTTTGTGCTGCACCATCTGCCATATCGATTGATATAAATTTTCCGACTTCCTGAATCTTCTTAAAAAGTGGAAGTAGTTTTTTAAGGTTAGGGTCGGCAAGTCTGCCTGCACAGATTTTTACACCGTCAAAAAGCTGGAGGTTTTGTATAAATTTTTCAGTGGAGTCCGACACATTGTAGTCTTCATACAACGTTGTAATCTTTATTCGTTCCGGATATTTGTTACGAGCCTCTAACAGGTATTCATCCTGATTTCCGTCTATATATTCCTGAGTAATTACAGCGGCATTTACACAGGCGTAATCCATATTTGCAATAAGACGCTCTACAGTGTTTTGCCCATCGTCCATATAAGGAGGCATCATCTGTCGGACTTCGCCTGCAAAATCAACCTTGCCGTTGCCAAGAGAACTAACCTTGCCGCTTTTCACCAGACCATTAATGTTCTTCCATAAGTGGACATGTGCATCAATTTTAATATTCAAATATCCCTCCAGTTAAATTTGTATAAGCACCTTTGCCAGGCTTCCATCATTGTTTGCCAATGCCTTGAACGCTTCGTCTGCTTTTTCAATAGGATAAACAGTGCTTACCATATCAAGTACATTTACGCCTCCGTTACCAGCTTTTGCTCCTGCAATGTAATCAATAACTGCTTCAAAATCCCGGGCAAAAGAATTACGGCTTCCAAAAACATTAAGCTCTTTTTTAAGAAGAATACTATGCAGGAACGTAGTTTCTTTTTTTCCGTTTCCAATCAAAATTATGTTTCCGGCAAAAGCAACACAATCAATACAAGACATAAATGTAACAGACTGACCGCACGCTTCTACACAAGTGTCAAATCCGTTTCCATCAGTAATACGCATTGCTTCCTCAAGAATATTATTTGTTTTGGAATTGATTACGCCATCCGCTCCAAAATGCTTTGCCTTTTCAAGTCGACCATCAAGAATATCTGTCACATAAACAACAGCGTCCTGGGCCTTGGCTGCAATTAAAGCAAAAAGTCCAATCGGCCCTGCGCCAACGATAAGTACTTTATCGCCCTTATTTATTTTTGTTCGATGCAGAGCATGCCAGCTGATTGTAAACGGTTCAACAAGCGCAAGCTCCTGAGCACTAAGGCCTTTGCCCGGATAAATGCGTTCAACAGGCATTGTAATATATTCACGGAAGGCACCATCGCGCTGTACACCCATTGTCTGATTATCAGTACAACAGTTTACAAAACCACGCTTACAGCTATAGCAATGCCCGCAGTTAAAGTATGGATTTGCTGTAATGATATCTCCTGCTTTAAGACCCTTGTCATTCTGTCCTATAGAAACAATCTGTGCGCTGAACTCGTGTCCCGGAATACGCGGATAAGTTGTAAAAGGCTGGTTCCCGGTATAGCTTGCGATATCTGCTCCACAAATGCCGCCGTAAAGCACCTTAAGAAGTGCCTCCCCCTGACCCAGTTCCTGTTCAGAAGGTTTTTGTGTTTCTGTCACCCCGATTTCAAAAGGTTTGTTTATAAGTACTGTTTTCATAAAAACTCCTATTTATCTCCCTTCGACAGGCTCAGGGACCCCAACTCTTGCTTCATGGACCCCAACTCTTGCTTCAGGGACCCCATAATATATTTTGGATTCCATATTACGGCTGTTTTCATAGGCGCCTGCTTGCTGTAGATTTTATTTTTGTAGGCGCCAATAGGATCGGCTGTAAATTCGTTGCGGTCAATAAGTTCGACAATCTGGTCGTATGGGCTTTTTGCTAAGAGCTCAATTGCTTTTTCCATATGATCCTGTCGGAAATTTATAGAACCCATAATCAAATGATTTTCAAAACCAAACGGCATTGTATCAAAGGTTATTTTTGGTCCAAGCGAGAAGCTGTTGTAAAGTCCGTTGCAGCCAAGCACTTTATGATCAAATGCTATGCGGCTTTCTACAGCATTTCCGCTAACTCCAATAAAGGTTGTTGCGCGGCCACCAAGCTTTTGAATCAATGCGGCAGCAAGCTCTTCTTCGTTCGAAAAATTGTTCTGAAGGTAATCTGCTTTTGCCTGCTGTAAGGCGAAGCTAACTTTCTGTGACGACACATCGCTTCGGGCAACAAAAAGAATCTTTGCATTCGGATGATTCTGTCTTATTAAATCGCCTATAAACATTCCGGTTGTTCCAAGCCCAAAAATTACAGTGCGGTCAAAAACTTCATCCTTCGCGCGCACCCGTGCCTGCTGCTCATCACATTTATATTTTTTCATAAGCACACGGAATAAATGCGCGCTCCCTAAATCTTCCATACGCTCAAGTTGGAACAACATGCAGGCAAAAGGATCCGGGAAAACCATTTTTTTAGCAAACGACAAATCAAGCTTGCCGTCATGAACATATCCATCGGGAATACGCAGCAGCATATCAGGATTAAAAAACTGCTTGTCTGCAAAAAGTCCGTCTGCTTTGTCACAGCCATATTCAAAATAAGTTTCGTCTTCGGTATAACGGGTTGGATCCCAGCTGTCACCGCCACGAATAAGCACAATTGCAAAACGATTTTCGGATGGAACCCAGACAATTCCTTCGTGTCCGTTTATAAGCCTGTTCTGACCTTGAGGAAATTTTGGTCCCATAAGTCCCTGCTCGGCCATATTCAAAAAGGCAAAATCGGTGCCGCAAAAACCAACCATTACAGGCTCGCAAAGTACGCCTTCTTTTACAGGCTCTCCACGAAGCCTCTGTCTTGGTACATTGTGAATTTCCACATCGCCGTAAACGAGCGGTTTTTGTGGATTATTTTGAAAATAAGTTCCTTTTACTGTCATAATGTTCCTTTTATGCTGGGTTGATCCTTGTCATTCGCCCTTCGACAGGCTCAGGGACCGCAGACCCTATCAATGTTTTCATTATAAATCCAAAAACTGCAAAAACAAGACTTAAATGTGACTAAAAATGAAGTAAAATGGCGCAAAATCGCAGAAAATGTGATATAATTGGACGTCATGCCTTAGGTACGAGTACGGCAACGACAGAAGGTTTTAATTGAAATATCGGGACTTAAAAATATCATTTTCTATAGGTGACATATTCTTTAATGTCATCAGCCTTTCTCACGAAAAAATAATCAAACCGTATCCGCGGCATGCACACAGCAAAAATAGTTACGAGCTTCATTTTGTTCCTCAAGGTCAGGGAACTCTTGTAATCGAAAATAAAAAATATGATATAACTCCAGGCACGCTTTTTATGACAGGCCCGGAAGTTCCACATGAACAGATTTCGGCTCGTGAAAATCCTATGACAGAGTTTTCTATATATCTGCAGGTTCAACATTCAGCGTCACAAAAAATACCGCCTGAATCACAAAAAATACCATCGCTTGTAAAAACCTTTCTTGAATGCAGCTTCTGGTTTGGGCAGGCAGAGCAGAGTATTTATTCCCTTACCGAAAAATTGTTTGAAGAGCTTAAAACAAAAGATACCGGTTATGAACTTATGGTTCAGACAATTCTTCCTCAGTTAATTTTATCTGTTGCAAGACATTATCTGGGCACACAAAAAACAAAATCCGCACCTCAGGAAGTTGTCTCCGGACAGAATCGGCAGACTGTCAGCGAAAAGGCGTATCTTATAATAGAAGAAGCCTTCCTTTATGATTACAAAACAATCACACTTACAGAGCTTGCCCGTCGTGTTAGTCTAAGCGAACGTCAAACAGAACGCCTGCTGGTAAAACATTATGGTCAGAGCTTTATTCAGAAAAAAACAGAAGCAAGAATGTCTGCTGCAAGTCAGTTGTTATGCGAAACTAACACCTCTGTTGCAGCTATAGCAGAAGACCTGGGTTATTCTTCTGCAGAACACTTTTGCAATGCTTTTAGAAAATATTACAAAATTTCACCAAGGCTTTTCCGCATAAACAATTCATCTTTAAAAAAACAAAACCTTGATATATAATATTGTAATGAGCAAAAAAAGAGAAAAGAAGATTAAACGCTTAAGAAAGCAATCAATTTGGCCACAGATTATTGAAGCATTTATTGTTGAGGCGGCAATTGGTTTTATTGCTTTAATGTTTTTAGCAGTAGAAGTTGTAGCATCAAATCAAGACTTAGTAGGCGTTGCTCCAAAAACCTGCGCACGTATTGTTAGTTATGTTGAAGAAGGTTGGGATTCTTCTAAAAACAAGCTCAACCCACAAACAGAAGAACAAATCAATAACATCCTAAAATATGATTCTGAATCGATTGGTGGTGTTTCCGTTATTGATGATAATAAAACGATTCTTGCTTCGTATGGAACAGAAATAGAGGACAAAGATAAATTCTTAGATCTTTTTTCAAAGAAAGAATTTTACGAAAACGGAGTTTACTACCATCCGTATTATTTAGGGGCAGAATACGAAGATGAGCTTTTAGAGTATCAGACCTCATCTACAAAGGATGAAAATAAAAATAAAGATGAAGATGAAGACGATACAGAGCCTTCGGTTTCTTTAAGATATGAATTGGCAAACTCGATGACTTCTTCCAATACGTTTTATTTAAATGACGGAATGGATTCTGTAAAAAATTATCTTAGATTGATTTTCCTTGATGACTCTCTTGTGGATAAAGATATTTTTCCATGGGCAACTGTTCCAATAGGAACAAATACTATTTGGGTTATGTACAAAACCGGAAACGATGGTGTAAATGTTGCAATCCAGAAAAAAATCGGACGCCCGCAGCTTGTTTCAGATCGTTCCTGGTTTATACTGTTGATTATTATCATTACTTTTATCTTTATTTCAATTTATGAAAATTACAAGCTTATCGTAGCAATTGCCAACAAACGAAAAATACAAAAAATCATATATACGGACCCTGTGACTGGTGGTAACAATAAGGACTACTTCCTTTTCAAGGCCGCAAAGTATATAAAACGACGCCGCAGACGCAATGTTATCGTTTATCTGCGAATGGAAAAATACCGTAACTACATTACAGCCTACGGAATTAAAGAAGGCGAAAATCTTATGGAAGATTTTTACAAGCTTTTGATTTCGCTCACCCGAAAACGCAAGGAGCTTGTTGCACATCTTGAAAAATCGGATTTTGTTCTTCTGCTTCATTTTGATAACGAAGAGCTGCTTAATATACGAATGCAGACAATTACCCAGGCTCTTAATGATTGCCGTCCAAATCAACATTTGTATTTTTCTGTGGGTGCGTGTCGTATTATCACAAAGGTTGATAATATCGAAGAGAAAATTTCTAATGCCGCAACTGCAATTTCAAAATATACAAATCCTACAAATTCTGTTTTCTGGTTTGATGAATCAATGCGCGAAGAACAGGTTTGGGAACGTCGTGTAGAAGATGATATGGAAAAGGCTTTGGCAAATAAAGAATTCCAGGTTTATCTTCAGCCAAAATATTCTACAAAAAAAGAACAGCTTTCTGCAGCCGAAGCACTTGTCCGCTGGATTCATCCTGAATGCGGCTTTATTTCTCCAGGACGTTTTATTCCTATTTTTGAAAAGAACGGCTTTATTATTAAGCTTGATGATTTTATGCTCACAGAAATTTCAAAGCTCCAGGCAAAATGGCTTAGAGAAGGAAAAAATCTTGTACCTATTTCTGTAAATGTTTCGCGAGCCCATTTTTCACGTCCAGATCTTGCCGAGCATATTTGTTCAATTGTTGACGGCTTTAAGGTTCCGCACGATTATATTGAGCTTGAACTTACAGAAAGTGCCTTCTTTGATGATAAGCAGACTCTCCTTGGAACAGTTAAAAAACTAAAGGATTTTGGATTTAAAGTTTCAATGGACGACTTTGGTGCAGGTTATTCCTCACTTAATTCCCTTAAAGAGTTGCCACTTGATATCATCAAGCTTGATGCACAATTCTTCCGCGAAATAGATGACAAAAAGCGTGCCGACCTTATTGTAAGTGATACAATTAAACTGGCCAAAAAGCTTGGAATGCAGATTGTTGCCGAAGGAATTGAAACCCGTGAACAGGTAGATTTCCTTGCCGACCAGCATTGTGATTTGATTCAGGGCTTCTATTTTGCAAAGCCGCTGCCTATAAAAGAATTTGAAGAAAAGGCATTTGGTATATAGAATTTTACCATTGACATTATCACAGATAGTGTCATAATAATATAAAAAAATAGCAAATTCATAAATTAGGAAGGAAAAATGGCATCTATTAACATGAAACAGACCGATCCTACTGCCTGGCTGGAGGAGCACAGGGGAAAGGATTTCAACGGTTCTTGGCCGACATTAAAGGAAGTGTTCGATATTATTTCGACAAAATATCCGAACAACAATTGTTTTACCGATTTTGATGGACCTGGTGGCTCAAGAAATACGCTTACCTATGCACAGGCAAAAGAAAAAATTGTTGCATTAGCAAACTGGCTTGCTGCTAATGGTGTAAAATATGGTGACCGTGTTGCTGTTTCAGGTAAAAACTCTCCTGAATGGGCAGTTGTTTATCTTTCTGCTTTCTATGCTGGTGCTACAATTTGTCCTATTGATTACGGTCTACATAATGAAGAAACCGAAAATCTTTTGAATACAGCAAAGCCAAAATTCTTCTTTGTTGATGCAGAAAAATACAACTATTTCAAAGAAAAAAAATGTGATTTTGGAGTTTATTCACTTTCTTCTGATCACGCAGATACTTACGTTTATAATCTTTCGACAACAGAAACACCGGAAATTACATACCCTACAGAAGATGATCTTGCCGCAATTTTGTTTACAAGCGGTACAACAGGTGTTCCAAAGGGTGTAATGCTTACTCATAAAAATCTTGTAAGTGATGTTTATCTTGCACAGACAAATATGAACATTTATTCAACAGATGTTTTCTATGCACTTCTTCCTATTCATCACGCATATACAATGACAGCTGTATTCCTTGAAGCAATTGGTGTTGGTGCCGAAATTGTTTTTGGAAAAACAATGGCCGTAAGCCGCATGATGAAGGAGCTTCGCGAAGGAACGATTACAATGCTTCTTGGTGTTCCTCTCCTGTTCAACAAGCTGCTTGCAGGAATCATGAAGGGAATCAAAGAAAAGGGTGCCTTTGTTTATGGAATAATCAAATTCCTTATGGGACTTTCTTATATAATCAAAAAGGCAACAAACTGCAATCCTGGAAAATTCCTGTTTAAGTCTGTACTAAAGAAGGCTAACATTTATACTCTTCGTATTGCAATTTGTGGTGGTGGCCCTCTTGCTCCAAGTGTTTTCAAGGCTTACAACGAGCTTGGAATTGACTTTGTTCAGGGTTATGGTCTTACAGAAACTTCTCCAATTATTGCACTAAATCCGGTTTATGCCTTTAAGATTGAAAGTGTCGGAAAAAATCTGCGCGAAGTAGAATTTAAAGTTATTGATGCCGACGAAAACGGTGTAGGCGAGCTTTGTGTAAGGGGCCCTATGATTATGAAGGGCTATTACAATATGCCTGAAGAAACAGCTGCTACCTTTACAGGTGACGGATGGTTTAAGACTGGTGACCTTGGCTGGATTGATAACGAAGGATATGTAATGCTTTCGGGCCGCGCAAAAAATATGATTGTAACTGCCGGTGGAAAGAACGTTTATCCGGAAGAAATTGAAAATGCCTTCCAGCTTTATGATGAACTTGAGCAGATTACAGTTCAGGGATATATTCCGGAAGGTCAGGATGCAGGTGAAGAAATAGAAGCACTTGTTTATCCTTCTGACGGAATGATGACAAGACTTGGTGTAAACAGAAATGATCCTGCTAATGCCGAAAAGATTCATAAAGAAGTTTCTGCAATAGTTGAAGTTGTAAATAAAAACCTGCTTACTTACCAGCGTATTTCAAAGGTTACAATCCTTCCGGAACCTCTTGAAATGACAACAACAAAAAAGGTTAAACGAATCTATAAGAAATAAAAAAAATCCTCGGGTCAAACCCGAGGATGACAGTTATCGTCGGGCTTTGAAGCCCGACTTTTTTTACCAGCTGTATCTTATACCAATACCGCCACAGAAGCTTACCTGTGGATCATCGGGGAAGGTTCCCATAAATCCAAATTGAACCGGAACAGAAAGATGCTCAAAGAAAATAAAGTCAAAGCCAAAGCCAAGACTTGCAACTGCATTATTATGCATTTTTTCAATTCTCTTTGATTCTGGTTCCATGTACTCATAAGAGCGTTCCAGCCTTCCTGTATATCCAACAAGACCATAAGCAAAAAGTCGTGAACAGATTTTGTCTTTCCAGTCACTTTCAAAAAGTGTAAAGTCTGTTTCAACTGTTACGTTCATGTTGTATGGGTCAGAATAAGAATCTTCGTTATAGAATGCAAAAACTCCAAATTTTGTACTGAATAAATCGGAGAATCTTCGTTCGTATTGAATTCCGCCGACACCTATTTCTGAACCAATTCCATAAATACCGATTGCGTTGTTGTTATCAAGTCCCGAAGCAAAGGCTCCTGTTCCGGCACAAAGAATAGCAAAAATTCCTGTGGCTAAGATTTTCTTTACAATGTTTTTCATAATCTCCTCCAATGATGTAAAGCATTTTATTAATAAAACAACTATTTGTGTACAAAAGTAACATTAAGTTGTCCTTTTACTGATGGTAACTGAATCCTGTATTTTTGCGCAAGCGCAGGTCCGCAGGAATTAGAACCTACTCCAGCCATCTGATAATCAAGACAAAGCACTGTATAACCTGATTTTTCAAGCTCATAATTGTGACGTTTTGTCCAAAGTTCTTCTTGTGTATATTCACTTGCATTAAAGCTTATGTATTTTTGTTTTTGGACACCTTTTGTCTGAGGCTGGGGATTAGTTCCTGTACAGACAATATCAAATTTTTTACCGGAAATACGAACATATCTGCAGCCATAGTGCGAAGAATTTTCCTGTGGACGAATATACGGCTCGTACATATCGCGAACCTTTTGCTTAAACGTACCGACATAAGTTGCCTGATGCTTATCAACATAGCTTTCTGTTGGACCGTAACCGTAATATTCAACTGTATCAAAGCTTTTATCAAGGAACAGACGAAGTCCGATTCGTGGCAGAATAAAAATACGGCGGGTGGCAGTAAAGTCGAATTCTACCGAAAGTGTTGCATCCTGGTTTTGCATGTCGATTTTATAAACAACTGTTCCATACATAAACGGCTGATGAATACTCCAGACAAAGCCCTGGTCAACAATGATTTTTGTTGTTTTGCCGTCATGGGATTTTTCCAGCCTGGAAGCATAAACCTTTGTTTCAAAATCATTAAGGTGGGCTCCAAACCATTCACCGCGCATTGGGTCATTATCTAATGGTGCCCGCATAAAATTAAAGCTTAGCGGCTTTTTAAGAACTTCTGAACCGTCAACCTTTATGGAATCAAACATTCCGGTTCTGCGGTTAAACGAATATTCTGTATTTCCGGCGGTGACTTTATAACAAAGCCCGGTGCCGTCTGCAGAATTATTATCATTGTGCGTTGTCGCGTTTCTGGTAAATTGAATAAGAGTTTCGATTTCTTTGCGGGCATTTTCCTGAACTCCATTTTTGTCGCGTTTGCCGGGAATAAAAGGTTTCTGCCCTGTAAGAAGAGGCATAAAGCTTGCGGCCTTTAAGATATCTGCTTCGTTGTCGCCGTCTGGGGCGCTGGCAATTCTAACTTGATCAAAACAAGCAGTATAGCCTTTTTTGCACCAAAGCTGGTCGTTTTTCCAGGTAAAGATAAAGCGGATAAAAGCATCTTTCCCAGCACATTGAGGGATGTCGTTTACAGTAATATTCGTTTTTTTAAGTGGCGGAAGAGCCGGAAGTTCAAGTTTGTTTTTTGCAATAATTTTACCGTCTACAGTAATTTCGTAGCTGCAGTCAAAAAGCTGAGCAGCATCACTAAAAGCAAGAAGATTCCAGAAAACAAAAGACATCTGCGGTCCCTGAACATTAACCTGTGGTCCCTGAGCCTGTCGAAGGGGCCCTTCGACTCTAACCGGCCTGTAAACCTGCTTTGCCTCCAGCAATCCTGTATGTGGTCTTCTATCTGGATATACAAGCCCGTCGCAGCAGAAGTTTCCGTCGTTGTGCTTTTCGCCCCAATCGCCGCCGTAACCATATTTTATAGTTCCGTCTTTTGTTTTTCCCATTACTACACTGTGGTCACACCATTCCCAGATAAAGCCACCGCAGAATCTGTCGGAGCTATGGAATACCTTGTGATAATCTTCAAGATCTCCAGGACCGTTTCCCATTGCATGACAGTATTCGCATAAAACAAAAGGACGTTTTTCTTCTTTGTTTTTAAGGAATCCGTGCCAGCTTTCCACAGACGGATACATTCGCGAAACAACATCATAAGGCGCATCTGTCGCATCCCCCTGATTATGAATACTTTCGTAATGCAAAAGCCGTGTATCATCAAAGCTTTTAATCCATTCGGCTGCCTTTATAAAATTCTGTCCGTTTCCCGATTCATTTCCCATAGACCAGAAAACAACACAAGGTCTGTTTATATCGCGTGCAAGACAAATCTTTTCGCGGTCAAGAATGCCCTTATAAAACATTTTGTTGCTTGCTGCAAGAGCAATTCCAGAATAATCGGACCAGTCCCAGTGTGCCGTATTATTTACAGAAACACTTCCATGCATTTCAAGATCTGCTTCATCAATTACATAAAAGCCGTATTTATCGCATAACTTGTAAAAGACAGGGGCATTAGGGTAGTGTGAAGTTCGAATTGCATTTACATTGTGCTGCTTCATCAACTGCAAATCTTTTTCAATCTGGGCAACGCTTGCAACATAGCCGGTGTCGGGGTAACTGTCGTGTCTGTTTACGCCGCGGAATTTTATAGGCTTGCCGTTTATTTTGAAAACGCCTTTTTCTGCACAAATCTTACGGAAGCCAATTTCCTCGCCAATAATTTCATTATCAGTTTCTAAGGTAAGTCTGTATAAGAAGGGAGTTTCGGCAGACCATAAAAGCGGTGATTTTACCTTAATAAAATGTGTCTTTCCAGCCTGTCCATCACCCTTATAAATGAGTTTTTCGTCAGGAGAATAGAGTTTCAGTGCGTAGTTGCAATTAGGAACACTAACCTCAAGCGTGCTTTCCTTAAAATTTCCTTCAAAAATCGTCTTAATCCTGTAATCTGTAATTCTTTTTTTAGGTCGGCTAAGCACATAAACATCGCGGAAAATACCCGAAAGCCTGATTTTATCCTGATCTTCAAAATATGTTCCAAAGCACCATTTAAGAACAGCAACAGTAATAATATTTTGGCCTTCTTTAAGAAGCGGAGTAATATCAAATTCCGAAGTATGATGGCTTACTTCCGAAAAGCCGCAGAACTTGCCGTTTACATAAAGATACAGACAACTGTCGACTCCTTCAAAGCACAAGATGCGGTCCAGCCCGTCCGCCTTATAATCATACGCTTTGTAATAAACACCTGCAGGATTTTCATCGGGAACAAACGGCGGATTATATGGAATAGGGTAATCAACATTTGTATATTGAGGCTTGTCGTAACCGTGAAGCTGCCAGTTAGCTGGGACCGCAAGTTTTTTTCCGTCCTTAAGAACCTTTTGGGCAAACTCAATTTCTGCAAAATCATCAGGTAAATCTATAAGACTGGAATAATAGCAGAAGCCCCAGCGTCCGTTTAATAATTTAAATCGGCGGGAGCTTGTCCTGGCACCAAAAGCGTCCTGTCCCTTTGCAAACGGAATAAAATAGCAGTGATTTTCAAGCGTGTTAACGTGAAAAACATCTGGGTTTTCATGATAAAGCATAAAGCTTTTGCCTGAACCCTTTTTTGAGATTTGTTGAATATTCATATGAAACCTTTTGGTTATTGCGAGGGGTTTAGCGAAGTGGCAATCATTTTTTTAATGGATTGCCACTTTTTAATCGCTTTGACCGCAATTCCAATTAAACTTTAAATAAGTCTACCTGATCGCCAATCTTAGAAATGGAATCTTTAACTTGTGAAGAAATCTCGCTTAATGTAGCACCGGTTTCGTTAATCTTGCGTGCACCAACAGCCATTTCTTCCATGCTTGAGTTCATCTGCTTTGTAGATTCGTAAAGATTTTCCATTTCCTGTACAATCTGCGAGTTACGAGTGAGCATTTCGTGTGAAGAATTACGTACTTCAACAGTAGAATTGTTAAGATGTGTAAGAGCATCCATAATCTGCTTAGAACCTTCATCTTGTTCTTCCATTGCAGATTGAATATGAAGAACGAGTTCATCTGTATTCTTAAGTTGTGAAGCAACGTTAGAGAATGCATCACTAGCATCGTTAGAAGCATTTGCAACAGAAACAATAGAAGTCTGAATATTAAGCAGCTGTTCTCCAATCTTGTTTGACTGTTCCGAAGAAGTTTCTGAAAGCTTACGGATTTCATCAGCAACTACAGCAAAGCCCTTTCCGGCTTCACCGGCGTGAGCAGCTTCGATTGCCGCATTCATAGCAAGAAGGTTAGTCTGTTCTGCAATTGCCGAAATAGCAGCGTTTGCTTCCTGAAGCATTTCAGACTGACTTTCAATCTGCTTAATCTGGTCGTTTACAGAATTCTGCTTAGTAAATCCTGTTTCTGCATCAGACTGAAGGTTTTTGAACGAACCGGACATCATTTCTACAGAATGCTTTACAGAATTGATGTTACCAATCATTTCTTCTACGGCAGCACTAGCCTGAGTAACGCTTGCAGACTGATCTTCAATCAGGCCATCAAGTTCTGTAATAGAATTTGAAATCTGACGCATAGAACCGCTTGTAGAACCAACAGTTTTTGTCTGATTTGAAATCTGATTGTGAATACTATCGATAGTTGCAATAATCTGAGTAATAGAACTTGCTGTATCCTGTGTACCGGAAGAAAGATAATCACCACTGGTACCAAGTTCCTGCTTAGAATCTTTAAGATTCTTTATCATTTCCTGCAATTTATCCATAAATACGTCAAAATTTATTACAAGAGTACCAATTTCATCACGAACATAAAGGGCACAGCGTTTACTTAAGTCTGCATCACCCTTAGAAAGCTCTCCAAGGAAGTTCGAAACGTTTTTAATACGACCCATAATCCAGTGAACAAAGATAAAGCCTGTAATTGTAAGAACAATAATAAGAACAATTGCTATAGGAATAACATTTATGATGGTAATTCTTCTTACTTCTTCAATTACTTCCATTGATTTAGCTACAAAGGTCATACCTGTAATGGTTCCGTCTTCGCTTACGATAGGGGTGTAATTGGAATAGTATTCTTTTCCATTAATTGTGTTCATTCCCTGATACTGTATGCCTTCTTTTAGAACCTGACGTACAATATCAGGATTGTCGAGCTCTGTTCCAACCATATGTGGACCAAGTGTTGTGGCAACACGTGTTTTACCCTTAAATACGGTACATTCAACACCATAGTTTTCGTTTACAACAGTTGTATAAGCATCTTCTCCACCATCGGCAAGCTCATAACCTGCTACAACAACACCAATAACATCCGGGCCTTCTCTAACAGGAATGGCTGCAATAATTCCATATTTTATATCTCCAAACTCATCATAAGTATAGTTTGGTGCGCCCCGCAAAGCCTTTGTGATTATAGGATTTGAAAGCTGTACATTTGAAGTAATACCATATCCACCAAGGATATAGCCTGTTTTGTCTATAAATGCAAGCTGATCAAGTCCGGAACGTGTTGCAATGTTAGCAAGAAAAGCATCAAGCTTGTTACCTGTGTCAGGAATAGTCGCTCCACTAGGATTACCCTGAAAACTTATATCTGGAACAATGTTAGGCAGAACCTGTCGTGGAACAGTGAAAAAATTCTTTGAAGAAGGTTCCATAGACAGCATATTTGCATATCTATAAAGATTATCAAGCCAGTCTTCAAGAATATAATTAATACCATTCGAAGTATTGTTGATGTCTGTTTCGGCATTACGGAGAAGTCCGTCATTAAAGATTTTAAGTGAAATTAAACCCGTTAAAACAATACCAATAATGTTGGCACCAACAATCATACCGATAAGCTTTGTTCTAAGGGAAACATTTTTCCTGGGATTTTCCTCAAAGCGATCAAGTTCTTTTGCCATATATACTCCTAATCATCATAAAATACATAATATCTAGTTAAACATTTTTAGGAATAGAACTTTTTTAAAAGATAATATATTTATTATCTACGAGTTTTTCCAAAAAAGCAAGAAAAAATGAATTTCCGGGCTCCAGGGCAAAAGTATTATAAACCTCAAAGTATCAATTATGAAAAAATGCTCCCGCAAGGGTTCTGTTTTTGTTCCGCCGAGAACGCGGATAGGAAATTATTCCGAAGTGCAGACCTGCCTGCGGCAGCCCTGCACTTCCCGCGTTCAACGCTCCACAAAACCAGCCCCCTTGCTCCGCATTTTTTTAATTATTCTTACAGTAAAGATTATAATGCATTTGCCCAGTTTTGTTTCCCCACTAAAAGCGTAGATTATTGACTGACATTCTAAACTATTATATAATAGGACGGATTGGCTATTATTGTTGTTGGGGGTTTCTTTTGCCGATAATAACTATAGTAGAAAATGGGAAGAGTTTTCTCCCTCTTAAGGGTGTTATGAAAAAAGTATTAATATTTTTAAGTTGTTTGTTTATTAGTGTCTCTAGTTTTGCGTACGAATTTTCTTTTAAAATCACGCCAACAGCAATGTTTCCTTTTCTTTCCAGTGGAAACCAAAAGTATGAAGTTGCAGGTGGTGGTGCATTTGCCGACGCAGGAATTACGCTTTTTGATTTCCTGAGTGTTGGTCCGGAATTCGGTTTTATTGCGCTTCCAAAAAATAATTCCAAAAAGCTTGCAAGTGGTGTAGACCCGGCCATTTTTATTGTTCCGGTTGGAGTTCAGACAAGTGTGTATATTTTCCCTTTGTCTAGACTTGAACTTGGTGCAGGTTTTGCTTTTGGTGCTTATGGAAGCTTTACAAATGGAGCATCTCATTATGCTCCATGGTATCGCTTTTTTGGTGATGTAAATTTTAGAGTTAATACAAGGTTTTCTGTAGGCTTGAATGCTTCATGGTTCGACTGCCAGTATGATTCATATTTTGGTCATCCGGGTGCTGCAGGCCTTACAGTTGGAGTTGGTCTTACCTTTAAGGTAAATACAGAAAAGGCTTCGGGAATGGTAGACGCCACAGTTGAATATGACGAAAGCGTATTCCCTCTTGTTTATACGATTTATAAAGATAACCCTATTGGAACAATTACAATTCACAATAGCGAATCTGCAGAAATCAGAAATGTAGTTGTTAAATTCCGTGCAGAAGGCTATACAGCTTCGGAGCAGGAGTGTGGAACTATAAAGATGATTAAGAGAAACAGAACAGAAGAAGTTCCTCTTTATGCCGACTTTACAGATAAAGTTCTGCGCTTCTCGGAAGCAGGTAAGATTTCGGGTGAAATTGTAATTGAATACGAGCTTTTGGGTGACGAAAGAGTTTCTGTAATTCAGGCAACAGTTCCTGTTTATAACAGAAACACAGTTCGATGGTTTGACCCTGCAATTATTTCCAGCTTTGTTTCTACAAACTCTCAGGAAGTTCTTGAGCTTTCTAAATACTTTGTAGGTGTTGCAAGAAACTATGCCCGCTCGGGCTTGAATAAAAACATGCAGTTTGCAATGTATATTCTTGAAGGTTTGCGCAGCTGTGGAATTATCTGTGAAGAAAACTCAGACACTCCATATAATTCAGCTCACCTTGATTCTTCATTCCTTGATTATGTTCAGTATCCATATCAGACACTTTCGTACAGATCGGGTGATAAGGACGATGTTGCAATCCTTCTTATGTCTCTGCTTGAATCTGTAGGTATTGAAGCTGCCTATATTCCGCTTGAGGATGATTTTATAGTAGCAATTGATCTTGGCGAAGCCGATTCTTCTTTGCTCAGCCTGTTCAACGGCGAAGAACATATTCTTGTAGTTGATGACCATGTATGGATTCCACTTTCTATGTCTTCTATAAGCCAGGGCTTTATGACAAGCTGGGTTGATGGTGCAGACAAAATTATGGCAGCCATTGAAGCAGAAGAAGATGTTGACTTTATCGTTCTTACAGAAGCATGGCTTTCTTATCCTCCATCTGGTTTCTCTTCCGGCGAAAGTTCTACAAAGCTCCCGACAGAACGCGAGCTTTATAATGCAGCCGAAGCAGATATCGAAGGCTATATTGAACAGGAGCTTGGTCCTCAGATGGCAGAGCTTCAGGCTCAGATTAAAGAAGAAGGTGTTTCAGTCAATCTGTGTAACAAACTTGGTCTTCTTTATGTTCGTGCAGGAATCTATGACAAGGCAGAGGCTGTTTACGAAATCTCTGCAAAGATGGGTTCTGTATCTGCTATGAATAACCTTGGAAGTATTTACTCACTTTTGAAAAAATATAAATTGGCAAAGGCATGGTATGAACAGGTTCTTACGCTCGATCCTGACAATGAAACAGCTCAGAAGAACCTTGCAAAAATCGAAACAGAATTAGAGGAATAGAAAAGCATGTTTAGAAAAGAAAATCGAAAAAACAGATGCTTCTCTAAAAAGGCTGTTGCGGTGTGCATATTCCTTAGCTTTTTGTATACACCAATTGCAGCAGATAGCGAAGTTCTTGTAAGTCTGTTCCCGCATTTTACAAAACCAATTGGCTCTGCCCTTGGCATGGAAACAGGAATTGGTGGCGGATTAAGAGTTACTTACCGCCCTATGGAATTCCTTAACTTATTTGTTCAGGGTGATTATCTTTCAATGTCAATGCCAGGTATTGAACCTATTTCTATTATTAATGGTTCAGTTGGTGGCGGTTATCATCTTAATCTTTCTGACAGAATTTCTCTTGATTTTAATATGAACATTGGTGCCTATAATGCAAGCTCTGACGGAAGTGTTTCGGGGCTTTCTGCGGGCGTTGCAATTGTTTTCTCTTATAAAATAAATCCTATTGTTTCTGTTGATGTTGGTGCTTCTGGAACACATTTTGCAGCTGGTTCAAAGCCTCTTATGATGATGAATACTGCTATTTCTCCTGGAATTACCTTTAATATTACACAGATGTTCAATTCTTCTGCAAATATCGATATGAAGAGGAAATCTCTTGCACCTGTGTTCCCGGTTCTTTATTCGTGGTATGAAAACAATTCTTTTGGAGAAGTGGAAATCATAAACAACGAAGACACAGCAATTACAGATGTTACGGTAAGCTTCTATCTTCCACAGTATATGGCTCAGCCAAAGGAATGTGGTGTAATCAAAAATATTAACAAGGGTGAATCTGCAACTGTTGATTTGTATTCATTCTTTAACGAACAGATTCTTGAGCTTACAGAAAAAACTGATGCAAACAGCTTTATAATAGTAGATTATGCATGTCTTGGACAAAAGCGTTCAAAGACTTTCTCTATGGATGTTCCTATTTATGGACGAAACAATATGTCTTGGGATGATGACCGTCGTGCCGCAGTATTTGTTTCGTCTAAGGACCCTGCAGCAATGCAGTTTGCAAAATATGTAACAAGCGTTGTTCGCGAAAATCTTAGAATTGATGTACCAATTAATATTCAGTATGCAATGGGTATTTTCGAAACTCTTAACGAGTTTGGTTTGAATTATGTTGTAGACCCTGCGTCTGCTTTTGAGGATAACATTGGTACTTCTGCAATCGACTTCCTTCAGTTCCCATATCAGACACTTATGTACAAGGGTGGTGACTGTGACGATATTTCCATCCTTGTTTGTTCACTTTTTGAAACAGTTGGTGTAAGAACAGCATTTATTACAATTCCTGGTCATATTTTTATGGCTTTTGATTCTGGTCTTACAGTAGAACAGGCAGAAGAAAGTCTTAGAAATATTGCTGATTATATTATTGTTGATGATGAAGTTTGGGTTCCACTCGAAATTACTCTTTCTGACGAAGGTTTTTATAAAGCTTGTAGAGTTGGAGCCAGAGAATGGAATGTTGCCGCTACACAGGGTAAAGCTGCTCTTTATAAGATGAGCGATTCATGGAAGCTTTATCAGCCTATAAGTGTTGCAGGCGGTACAACAACCTTTGCTATGCCGGAAAGCGAAACTATTGCGTATGTTTTTGAACGCAGTATGGAAGAATGGGGCTATGCAGAGCTTAAACCGCTTTTTGTTGAACAGCAGCCTGTAAGAATTGCTTCTATTGTACAGGAACCAAAACGCGAAGAAGTTCTTAGAATTGAATCTGACGCAGTTGTAAAAGAAGATCCTTTATCTACAAACTCGCTGCTTGATATTCTTGCAATGGCAGAAAACATTGTAGCAGTTGTTCCTCTTCCTGTTAAAGAAGAGTATGAAGAAGAACTTGCCGAAGAAGATGACGATAATCCAGATAAACTTAGACCGTATGAATATGCTATGGCCAGAATGCAGACAGATGTTCCTCTTATAACAAAGGATCAGAATGGCCAGGAAATTCCTGAAGAAGAAGTTAAGCCTGCTACTCCTGTTGTAAAGACTAGAGCCGAAATTAATGCTCCTGCTTTAAGAGAAGTTTTGCCAGATGCTATAGTACAGCCAGCTTCTTCTAAAGCTGCAGCTACTTCTGTTTCTGTTACAGAGCTTACTTCTGAACTGGCTGCTTTGCTTGATGAACCAGCATTGACACCGGCAAAGAAAACAACTCCAGTTACAGCCGAAACAAAGGTTACAAAAGTTGAAACAAAAGCTGCTGCTACAGAGACTAAGACAGCTGTTAAAGTTGAAACAACAGTGGCCGCTGTCGCTGAAACAAAAGTCGGGGTCCCTGAGCCTGTCGAAGGGCAGAAAGCTACCGCATCAACAAGCGGTGCTTCGACAAGCTCAGCAACCGCAGACCGCACAACAACCGCAGTGCGCACAGCAACAACAGAACGCTCTGCAAAAACTGAAATTACAGCAGAATCTCAGCTCGAAGTAGACCCAGCTCTTGCAGTTGCAAAGGCAACGACGGTAGTTACCGAAACAAAACCTGCTGCAACAGAGCCAGTGACAGTTGCTGTTGCTGAACCAAAGCCTGTTGAAACAAAAACAAACACTGTTACTAAGGCTGAAACAAAATCTGCAGCAAAAGAAGCAAAGAAAGCTGCTAAGGCAGAAGCAAAGAAAGCAGCAAAAGCAGAAGCAGCAGCAAAAAAAGCTGCTAAAGAAGAAGCAAAGAAAACTGCTAAAGCAGAAACAAAGCCTGTTGAAACAAAAACAAACACTGTTACTAAAGTTGAAACAAAAACTGCAGAAACAGAAACAAAGACAGTTACTAAAGCAGAAACAAAAACTGCTGCTAAAGCCGAAACAAAGACAGCCGTTAAAGTTGAAACAAAGGCTGCCACTGTTGCTGAAACAAAAGTCGGAATCCCTGAGCCTGTCGAAGGGCAGACAGTTGTCGTATCAACTGAACCGGCAACTCTTGAACAGGCCGAAGCTGAAACTTATTCAGGTAAAAAATCCCACGCAGCTGCAATCGCACTTTCTGTTACTGCTGTGACAGCTGCTGCAGGAATAATTGTATATAGTAAGAAGAAAAAAAAGAGAGACGAGGAAAAGAAATGAAGAAGTCTTTATTAGTTTTATTATCATTATTTACTCTTTTATTAACAGGTTGTGATTCCTGGATGTCTGATGACAATTTTTTCTCTAATATCGAAAAGGATGTAAAGGTTGCAAACGCTTCCAAAATATCCGTATATGTACGATATGCACAGACCAAACAGGGAAAAACAGACCCGGAAGGTTACACTACCTTTAAGGTAAAAATTCCACAAAGCGTTACAGCCGTAACAGAGCAGGAATACGGTTTTGTAAAGTGGGCAGCTTTTTCTACCGATTTCCTTGCAACTGGTGATAAACAGAGCCAGAACAAAGGTGTTATCTTTGTTGATGAAGAAAGCTATAACAAAGATCTTTTACCAAAAGAAATAAACAGTCTTAGTAAAAGGGAAGTCGTAACTTTTGAAGATCCTACAAGTCCAACAACAAATGTTACAATTAACGAAGTCAGAAATGATATTTTTATTGTACCTATTGTAGTAGAACGACCAAAAATAGATATTACAGAACCTGGTAGAGGTGAACCAGATGTAGTTCGTAATATTACAATTCGAATTAACTTTACTAGACCTATGGATGAAGCGTCTTTTTATACTCCTGATGGGGTTCTTGATAAAATTACAATAACTCAGGGTATAAAGACTTATTCTGCTGATGGTGAACCTGAATTCTCTAGTGATGATATTACAGATCTTTTTGACCCTCCACAGTTTAGTTCTAGTAAAAAAATGATAACAATGAGATTCAATAAAGATTATATTGATGAAGGTTTTGATGCACGTGCAGCTGTTAATGTTACAATTTCAAAAGATGTAAAAGATTTGTATGGCTACACGATGACAGATGATGATACGATTTCATTTAGAATTGGAAGCCAGAAAGACTCTCTTGCTCCTCGTATTACTTGGCTGTCAGGTGGTGTCGGTGAACATTTCCAAGATTTCATGGGTATGTATAGTGTTGCTGGTGCCATAGAAAGTTTGGGTCAGACAACAAAAATCGAACTCGAAGGTTCAACTAATGCACCTGTAGATAATGTTTATGATGAATTCTACGATCAATTCTTAAATAACAGAGTTTCTGAAAATATTGTAATGCGTATCTTTGCTGAAGATCTTGCGGGTGCGGGTTCTGGTCAGAGTATTGATGGAATTGAAGCAAATGTTAGCCGAATTGCAATAAGATTAAGACATCTGTACAATGCTGATGGAACACCTGATACAGAATCTGAAATAAGTCAGCTAGAGTATGCAATTTATTCTTCTCAAATTAATAATACAAGTATTAAGAAATCTTATAGGGAACTTGTTAATAATGAAAATATTAGAGTTTTCGGAGAAGAAAAAGGAAATATTGTTGTTGATTCTTCTCATGGTTGTCTTTATGAATGTGATTTATCTAATCTTGAAGATGGACTTATTCAAATTGATGTTGCTGCTGTTGATGTTGTCAATAAAAACGGTTTCTATGATAGTTCTGATGATTTAGCAAGCGAATACGGAAACGGCTGGACTACATTGTTCGTCATAAAAGATACTTCTGCTCCAGATGCAGAAGCAAACCGCGCTAAGGTTCTTGCAGACAAGTCAAAGGCTAAGTACGGCTTCTTTAATGAAACCCTGTTCAAGGATGTTGTTCTTATTCAGGATGCAAATAATGTTATTACAGATGCAAATAATCCTAAGCTTGCTTCTGCTAACTCTCGCATTAAGTGGATTGTTAACCCTGGAAAAGATAAGACTTGGGCAGATAAAGCAAATCTTACTGCTGATGATCCACGCTGGACACTTGTTTCTGAAAGTATTTCATTTACAGATGTTCCATTACCAGAAAAAGACGGTCCTGCAGACTTTACATACGTTCTTATGGACGATATGGGCAATATTTCTAAAGCTGTTGCCCTTGAATCAATTATTTATGATGCCACTGTTCCTGCTGTAGGAAAACTTACCTGGGAACTTGATCCTGGTATTACACTTGGCGTTATTACCGGTACAGTTCTTGATAGGCAGACTCTTGTAATTCCTGTAAAGGATGAAACTTCTGGTCTTAAGACAATTGATATTTCAATCGGAAAAGTTGGAAGTGACGGTTCTATTGGTGCAGCTTATGCAACTCCATTTGCAAACAGCGGACTTAAGGTTTACATTGACGATCAGGAACTTGTAGCAGGGACAGATTACGAAGTTTCTGGAACAAAGCTTACATTAATTCAGCCTAACGAACCATTCGATTCAAAGATTAAGATCAGAGGTATTCAGATTTCTGATACAGTATCGGAAGGTTCATTTGTTGTAGAAGTAAATGCAATTGATGCTGCATTTAATAAAGATATAAGCAAGCGCAGTTCAAGACTTGAAAATGACTCTACTTCTCCTGTTATAGAAAAAATCTGTGTTCCAGAAATTGACATTAAGCGCGGAATTGAACCTTCTGTTGGTGCAGCCGAAGCTGGCTTGAATGAATACTGGGCAGATTATAATAAGCTTGATACAACATCAATTAATCCAAAGACAAATATTTACATCACATTAAAAGAAGACAGTTCTGGTGTTAAGATTTTTGACTTTGACAGCTCTACTGTTAAACTTACTTCTTCTTCTAAGCTTTATGTTCTTGAATCAGGCAATGCAGACGGCGAAGAGCCAGAACCAATTGACTGTGATATCGATACATTTAATAACAAGCTTACAATTACAGAAAACGATGATGCAGTTCTTAGCCCATTGAACGGTTCTATTACAGTTAAGATTACAGACCTTGAACTTTCTGAAAAGGCTGCCCGTGTAAATCTTAGCCTTTATGATATTGCTACTAACAAATCTCTTGATGAAGAAGGCAGCAAGTTTACTCTTGAAAATGCAAACAACACTCAGATTTCTGAGTTTATGTATGATAAAGAAGAACCTGTTATTACAGAAGATTCATTCTACCTGCGCGACAGACAGCTTCTTGCTGGAAGTAAGCCGGCTGAAGAAGGCTTTACAAACGAAATTTATGTTGATGCTGGAATTGAAATTGAACAGGGTACACCAACTGGTTCCGGTGTTTATAAGATTACAGTTGACGGCGCAGAATTTGTTAAGACAGGCGCAGATAAGACAACAATTTCTGTAAATGCAGGTAATTCAGAGCTTGCTATTACAGACTTTGAAATTTCAAGTGATAACAAGACAATCACATTCACAAATACAGACAATTCTTGCTTCACAGCATTCAAGAACAGCTACGAAATTTCTATTAAGAACCTTATGCTGCCAGAAGTTGACGGAAACAAGAATGTAACTATTAAAGTAACAAGCATTGGCGGTAAAGAAAGCAACGTTCATGCTAAGTCAATTATCCTTGATACAGCTAGTCCACAGTGGAACGACAACGGACTTTATGCATACAAGGATTCTGGAATTGATATTTCTAAGGTTTATCCACATCCATCTGCAAACGACGACAACAAGGCTTACGGAATTAAGCTTAGCCAGAATGCTCAGGAGCTTTACTTCTATACAACTTCTAAGATTGCAATTGCCGGCGATATTTCTGATACAAACCTTAATCCACAGCATCTTGCAATAACAAAGACAGCCGGAACAATTTCAAGCAGTACAGCCGCTAATAATTCTGTTTATAATTATACTCTTACATCTGATTGTACATTCACAGCTTATGCTTACGATAAGGCTGGAAACAAGTCAACCGATATTACATTCCATATTGTAAAAGACGATCTGTTTGCTTCAAGTCCTGCTTCAATTGATGAATACATGACTCTTACAATGCCACAGAATGGTGCAATCTTTAGAAACGCACTTCCAAGTCTTACAAATTATAATCAGACCGGCTTTGACTATGTAGATTCATTAACTTCTGCTTCTGCAATGAAGGCATACAACTATGTTATCAAGCAGAGCACAAGTTCATATACAATAAAGATTAAGCTTGGTTCAGGAATTAATGAAGCAGACAAGAACCTTGTAGGAGAAACTCCAGCTGAAAAACAGACTTACGAAGAGCTTTTTGCAACAGGCACTTCTTCTCCAATTGAATATTACTCAATTTCACACTGGTATGACTCTTACAATTCAGCCGCTTCATCTGCTTCTTATGTACCGTTGTATCCGGAAGCAAGCACAAAGCCAAAATGGCATTCATATAAAAAGTCTTCTTCACGCTACAGCGACGTAGATGTTGTAAGCTACATTGATTCAAACGGTGACATTATAATTGAACTTCCAAAGACAAAGAATTGTCCTCCACTTGCACTGTTGTTAAAGGATGGTTGTGGAAATACAACTTACAGAATGATTAAGCCTGTTTCAATGACAGATAATTCGGCTGCAGTTGCATGGATTGTCGATGGAGTTATTGGTATTGGCGACAACAAGCAGGGCCGCGAAACCTTTATTTATCCAAGCGTTAAAGAACTTGCAGCTACAGAAACACAGACACAGGGTGCTGTAGAAATCGGCGACAAGCTTTATATGCTCAACGAAGCTTCAAGTCCACGCTATCATGCAGAAATTACAGACCACAGTGGTACAAGCGAAACAGCAGTTTCTGGAATGGTAAAGAATCCAGTTGAAGGAGTAACTTATTATAATCAGTCGGTATTCGGCACTCTTCCAAAGCTTGTTCTTGAAGCATACAATGACACCTGTTTCTATGCAGAACCTGGTGCCGGCAACGAAACTGAATACACATTAAAGAGCCGCATCCTTGCTGTTCCAGCTGCATCGGCAGCTCCAACACGCAGCGACTTTATAGAAGCAGATGATTCAACACGCGCTTCTGAATGGAAGTACGTAAAGACAAGCAGCACAGACAGCACAATCTATATGGTTCACGATTATCCAACCTTTGACAGCACAACTCCATATAAGATTTATTATATAGTAGAAGATAAAGTAGGAAACTACGAAATCAACACAATCGTAAACGGCGATGCTAACAATGCTTATACACTTTGGATGTACGATAATGTATCTCCTGCAGTAGAATTATCAAAAGCTCAAAAAGTAAATACAATTGACGGTATAACTTATTATAGTCAGGGTTCTGTTCTTGAAGCCGAAGTAACAGATGCTTATTCAGGAATTAGAGAAATTAAGGCCTTTGAAGGAATAGATCCTGAAGTATATAGTTTTGAAGAAAATGAAAAATTACGTACAGTAACCGGTTTGTCTGCAAAAGCAACTGTAAACGGTAAGCTTGTTGTAGAAACAATTAAAGACTTTACTGGTAATGTTTCTTCAAATATTGAACTTATAAACGAAAACAGCAATCAGTGGATAAAGCAGGTTGCTCCAACTCTTAGCACAGAAAATGGTAAAAAGACTGTAATTGGACCTGATAACGGCCAGACAGGTTTCTGTAACACAGAAGATGAAGGCGATATTACAACAGGTCTTATTCATAATATAAAAGCCGACCGTTACTTAACACAGCTTAACGTTCAGCTTAAGTTAGACACTCACGATACAGAACAGCTTCTTGGATGGATTGTTAAGAGTGAACCAATTGAAGAAGAAGACTTCAGAGCTTTCTATCCTTCTTCATTAGTACAGCAGGCAGATCCTCTGGAATCTCCGGTATCTGACGGTGACACTATTTTAACTTTTGCAAATAATACTTACAGTTACGTAAAAACAAACAGCAATCTTACCTGGTATGATGTTCACACAGACAGATATTTCTATGCAGTAAATAAAGCAGGTCTTATCTGTAGGGCACCAATCGTAATTCATTTTGTAGATAACCCAATTCCAGTAATAAGTGAAGCAATCACTTATTCAGATGACATTACTTATAGTGTACTTGATTCAAATCAGATAAATTACACAGAAACAGCTTCTACATTCACTTTTGTAGCAACAAAAGATCCTGTTAAAGCACGTCTTTATTATGGAAATATTTATACAGACTATACACTTTCTGATTATGAAGATGAAGATTACACAGGAGTTGGAAGAAAGTATACACTTCCTCTTGGAGAAACAACAGGTCCTTCTTCTGTTTTGCGTTCTCTTACAGATGAAACATTAAGACTTTATCTGCTTACTGCTTCTGAACAATCTGATGAATATCAGTTAAATGGAAATTCAGGTTATAACCGCTGGACATTTGATGAAACAGCTCCAACCTTTACTTTGGATACAGTTCTGGATTCAACAAGGTTTGAAGGTGATGAAACTTACTATCTGATTCACAATCCAACTATCAAATTTAATCCAACAGATTCTGATACAGAATTCTATCAGGCACGTCGTATTGGAGACCCGGCAGGCTATCAGGATATTACAAACTCTGTAGATGATTCGACAATGCAATATGCTTTATCTACATACGGCGAAAGTTCTACAGAAACCTGGTATTTCCGCGCAGTTGATAGAGCAGGAAATCCTTCTGAGCCTATAATTATTCAGATTCAGAAAGACTTTACTCCTCCACAGGGTATGATTGGTTACGAGGTTCAGGAATCGGCAGGTGTAAAAGCAGATTATGCAACAGCTGATGAATGGGGTAATGTTCTTATAGAAGAAAATGCTGCTTCTAAGACAGCAACAATTACATATAATCCTGCAGAAGTTTCTCTGATTGCTCTTAATCCATCTGTAAACGACTTTGGTGTAGGCGTTACTGATGTAAATACTCCTGCAACATATCTTTATTTTGCTGTAGACACAGACAATATTATGGATTCAAATCTCCAGCCATATACACCAACAATTACTCTTAATTCAAGCTGGAACGGAAAGAAATATCATATAGTTGCAAAGGATAGACTTAATAACCGTACAATTATAAAGACATTTATATTCAAGTCTCATGGAACAGTTCCTGTCGTTCAGAATGAAAATGAGCCTGAATATCCGGAACTTTTGACTTTACCAACTTATAATGGTACTACAATAAAGGGCTTTGCTTCAGATTCTGCATTTGAAGTAAGACCACAAGCTTCTGAACTTTCAGAAGGCGAACGTACAATCTTAAGATTTGCTAATGGAACTACAACACTTACATTACCAGTTGTTTATAATTCATTACCATCAAAGCGTTTGTACTATACAATTACATATAACTCTGTAGCAATTGACGATCCTTCTATTCCTAAGGTTTGGAAGCAGGATTCAGATGTTTCTGACGGAAAAGTTGAAGTAATTCTTGATGAAACTGATTTGGCAAATATCAAGTCTCGCCAGACTTTCCTGTTTGTTTGGTATAAGGATGAAGTTGGTAATATGACTGTTCATAATATTACACAACCTGCTAACCCAAGCCAGAACTGGTGGACTACAATTGCAAGTCAGAATGTAACTGCTGCTCCTCGTCTTGCAGCAAATTCTCAAATTGAAGGTGTCCTTAAAGAAGCAGATCAGGACGCACAAAGAAAAGACGATACACATCTTGGTACTTTCTATCAGGATGATGATTACGATAATCAGATAACAACAATTACTTATAATCCTCATTTTGTAAAAACAATGGATATTCCTGAATTTGAAGTTGAACATTCTGGTTCAGGCTTACCAAATCCATATTTGTTCTATGTAATTGATACAGATGATGTAGTCAATGCAAACTTAAGAACATATACTTCTACAATTAATCTGGGTATGCCAGAGGATCAGGATTATTCAACCTGGAGAAACGGTAAAACATATCATGTTGTTGCAAAAGATAATATTGGCCACACAGCAATACTCAAGACATTTATCTTTATTGCTCATGGTACAGAACCTGCTTTAGGAACAACATTAACTGCAGCAGATCCGACAAATTATGAACTGAACGCTTCCATTTCTGCCGTTGTAAACGTAAATGATGTAACAAATCCTTATAACGTACGCGTATTTACAGGAGCAACAGCATCATTCACACTGCCTGTACAGGCATCTTCTCTGCCAGCCGCTTCTAAAGATGTACATTATAAGGTAACTTACAATGACAACACTACAGTGCCTCAGACCTGGTCAAGCGCAGTAGACGTAGGAACAAGCGGAAAACTTGAAAACGTAACAATAGACTTAACACAGATTTCTGTAGACAAGGCAGCACCTACAAGTATTTACGTATGGTACCGTGACGCAATTGGAAACACAAAAGTTTACAACCTGCCATATCCTGGAACAGGCGTAAACAAGTGGCTTAAAGATACAACGGCTCCTGAAACAGGAACCGTAACAGGCTGGACACTCAGGAAACAGAATGATGAAGCAGCAGTCGAAGCAAACGATGAAGATTCTGCCGATTACATC
>JAGCTZ010000052.1 GCA_017963165.1 Treponema sp. | reverse complement strand
TTTCTGAATATAGCGGAACAATTGTACCCGTTATTGATGCAAAGAAAGAGCGCTTCTATCTTTCTTTATGGCGTGGCGGCGTTAAATCTGTTGAAGATTCTGACTTGTCTGCGGAAGAAGCTTTGAAGCTGATTGATCCGGAAGAGCATATTCTTTTAGTCGGCGATGATGCGCCTTTGTTTAAGGAAAAAATCCTTGAAATCAGACCGCTTCAGAAATGCGCTGTTTTTTCAGGCTCTCTCTGCATTGCAGACCAGCTTATTGTAATGGCTGAAAAACTGCACAAAGCAGGCGCAAAGCCGCTGCAAGACTATGACGGGCCAGTGTACATTAGGAAAAGTGAAGCGGAAGAGAATAGCTTAAAAGGTAGATAAAACAAAAGCGGCTAATCGTTAATTGTTATGGTATTAGATACAACATCACCGTATTTAAATTGCACTGTATATACTTCATTAGCATCTAATTTAAAAAATTTGTCCAAATCAATTTCGTTTTTGATAGTCTCACCTGCTTTTACCAAAGTGAAATTTATATCTTCAAAAAAATATGACAAGCTTGCACGTATTCCTATATATTCTACACTTTCATTGCTAGAATCGAATATTTTATAACAAACATTGATGTAACAATATTCATTGTTTGTCGATATATCATCTTTAAAAATATAAAGATCTTTGTCTGAAATATTTTTATACTTTATTTTTACAGTATTTTTCTTAAAAAGAGATTTCTTAAGTGTAATTGTAAAATTCTCCGGACAAAAATTGTGCCCATATTTATCAACAAGCTCTTTAGAATGTTCAAATTTCTCCTTAGCTAATTTTTCATCATTTAACCAGCTCCAATCCCTTTCTTCAACAATTTCTTTTTGCGCTTTTGCAAACACCGGCAATAATAATAAGACTAAAACCAAGCAGGATAAACTTTTTCTCATAGACACTCTCCTTTTATCAGCATTATATATTAAACATGACTAAAAAAACACCCTCTGAGTCTGGTGTATTGCGGCACTATCAGAGGGTTTTAATGAACGGCAAACTCTGTCAGTTTATTCCTTCTTAATGGAAGAAAACTGCGAGAGTGCGTCGAGGTTTGCAGTGTTGACAACAGCGGCGCGGTTTTCGTTCTGAATTGCATTGAAGACTTCCTGGCGGAAAACTTTAACGTCTTTTGGAGCTTCAACACCAACTTTTACCTGGTCACCGCGGACTTCTATAATTGTAATAGTTATGTCATTTCCGATTCTGATTTTTTCATTTGTCTTTCGTGTTAATATCAGCATGAGCTACCTCTCTTTGCCGCTTCGGCAAAAATATCATGCTTTGTAAACCAACGCGGGTCGCACGAAATGACCTGAATGCACTTGTTGTTCTTTTTGTTGAAAATAAGAGGACCTTGAAGATTGGCAGTAATCGGCGAACCATCACAAGGAACTGTAACTATCGACATTACAAGCACATCAGATGGAGATTCAATTCCAATTGTCTTAAGACTTTCATCGTCAATATCAAGCTCATAATCAGAACAGAATGCGAACGGATCAATCAGAAGGAACGAAAGATTCTGGTCTTCCAGAGACTGAAACCACAAGAACGGCTTCTGTTCGGCTTCGTACATAGCATAAGTCTTATATTCTTCAAAGCCAAAAAGTCCGCTCGGTACAGTATAAATCTGATTTTCTTCAATGCTTATTGTGCCATTTGCCTTGGTTGCAATTTCCATATTATCGCCTTGTATTTAGATTTAAATAGAAAATGCGGTGCAAGAAAATCTTACACCGCTTCTGTTAAAAAATTATTTTACATAATCCAAAAGAGTATTTTTATACATCTTTGCGGCTGTGCTCATTGTTGCCTGCTGAACATAATCAAGCATCTTAAGGTCTGTAATTGCCTGTGTTATGTCCAAATCGCCTTCTCTAGAAATCATGCCGTCAACATTTACAATTTCGTTAGAAATACGGGCAAGATTCTGTTCAGCACGTTCGAATTTGGCACCGCTTTCTGCAAGATTACCTGTAAGGCTTGAAATACCCTGATCGATTGCACCCAAAACGCGTCCGCCGATAGCTTCCTGATCGCCTATAAGCATAGCATTGCGCAGCGCAATAACTGAATCGAACAAAGAGCCGCCCGAAAGGTTTGCAGTCGGGTTGATGTTGTTAGGCGGACGCTGGCTTGAGTCTTTAATAAGGCCAAGCTCGTTCAATGTATTGCCGCCGTTCAAGTCTTCAAGCCAAAGCTGTCTTGCATCTGTCGTCCTTAAAGTAAGGCCGTTTGTTACAGGGTCAAGATTTGCTTTTACAGCTGCACCAGAATCGTTAATCTTTGCAATGATGGCATAAACGTTATCGCCTGCCTTAAGCTTAATCTGCTTGCCGTCAACTGAAATTACAGAATCTTCCGGTACAATATAAGTTCTTGCATCACGCATTGCATAAAGTGCCTGCTGCTCTGCCCAGAAAATACGGCTGCCTGATGCAGTTGTCTCAAGGTACTGACCTTCGTCAACTTCAATGTTTTTACTTTCAACATTGCCGTTGTAGTTTACGCTTGTAATAAGCATGTCGCCAGAACCTTCAACTGAACCGTAAACAATATCAAAAGCTGTTGTGTTGCTTCTTGTGCCGGCAAAAAGTGATGT
>JAGCTZ010000051.1 GCA_017963165.1 Treponema sp. | reverse complement strand
TGATATTCGCCGGTCTATTTCATCGCCTTTCCAAGATAAATATGTTTTTGGAGTTGCCATATCAAGACCTATTATCGCCTTAACTTCATCAGGATATTTCTGCTTCCACCTTATTGCCTCAAGACCCGAAAGCGAATGAGGAAGCAGAATATAAGGCCCCTTTTCTCCAGCCTCTTGCAGGACCTTTCGCTGCCTGTCAATTACACAATCAATTTCACAGGAAGCTTCAAATAAATCAGAATAAACGTAACCGAATTTTTCGATCACGATGATTCTAAAATCTTCAAGGAGCTTTTGATACAGGATTTTAAAATCATACATGGGTGCAGCCGTTCCAGAACCGGACATAAAAACCAACTTAGGCTTGTTTACATCTCCGGTTCTAAAAAGATGAAGTTTGTGTTCTTCTATCGAAAAGAGTTCCAGGCTTTTCTGATTTAACTCATTCATTCAGGTACCTCACATATATCATTCTATCATGACTATAACGAAACAAAAATAATGATTCACGAAATGCGAAAAACAGTACACCAAATGTATATGATTCAGCTACAGATGCAACAGATCTTACTGAAAAATCCTCTTTCACATCTCAAAGACCTTCTTACATTCTTCGGGGAAAACTGTCTCGTGTCTCTGGATTTTGTCGTCTGGATTAAACATGGTCCAGGGCCAGTCAGCCTCTTATTCTTTCCACTCTAGACGCATTTTAAGAAAGTCCTTCATGTCCTTGTAAAAATCCATTGGCGGCGGAGTAATGTTAATCTGCTTAAGAGCTTCCTGAACCAGCGGATTTTTGTAGCAGCAGACTGCATTTGACGAAGCATAAAATAAAACATCCAGCTGGATTTTGTAGGCTGCATCCTGCGTGGTGCCCAGCATCTGAGCAAGTCTGTCGCGGAAGGCATAGGCCAGGTCGTAATATTTCTTTTTGAAAACGGCAAGGCGTTCTACCGTTACATTTGTTTCTATCACCGGATTAAGATAGGAAACATAGCGCATGTAATCCTGATTTGCATTGACGATTCCGGCCCAGACTTCGGTAATCACGTCCGGCGTAAAATTGTTGCCTTCCGGAAAAGCCGAAAGCAGAGAGCCATAATAGGCAGCCATTTTTTCTGCAGAGATTTCCAGAAAGATTTCTTCTTTGGTCGTAACGTATTTATAAAGGTTTGCACGTGACCAGCCAAGTTTTTCAGCTACAGTAGTAAGCGTAATTTCTGAATAAGGGCAGCTTGCAAAAAGTTCTGCAGTTGCCTCTTTTATTTGAGAAAGTCTTTCTTCCTTGTGTTCGTCGCTTCTTGCGCGGATATAATCTGCCATACCTAAAGAATAACACAGTAAAAGGATTTTTGCAATAAGCAACTTTTTGTCACTAAAAATGCAGTTTAGTGTTGACAAGTCACTGTTTATGTCATACAATAAAGATAAGTGACACAACGTTACTAAACACACAAGGAGGAGTACATGAATCCAAATCTCGCAAAAATAGACAGAACAAACGAGCACTACACTTTTGAATTAGCACCTGGAGTAAAACGAACAACCGTTACCTTCCGCAATCACTTTGGAATTGAACTGGCAGGAGACTTGTATACACCGGGAAATGCAGCACCCGCAGGAAATCCGGCCCTTGCAATCTCTGGACCTTTTGGAGCAGTAAAGGAACAGTCTTCCGGCTTTTATGCAAATCAGATGGCTTCCCGCGGTTATATAGCTCTGGCCTTTGATCCAAGCTACACAGGAGAATCTGGCGGAGAGCCCCGCTATATGAACAGTCCCGACATCAACACCGAAGATTTTATGGCGGCAGTAGATTTTCTTTCAACCCGCGACAACATTGACCCAGAAAAAATCGGCATCATTGGAATCTGTGGCTGGGGCGGTATGGCAATTAACACAGCGGCAATCGACACCCGAATTAAGGCAACCGTTGCAAGCACAATGTACGATATGAGTCGTGTTACCGCCAACGGATATTTTGACAGCGCAAATAATGCAGAAGCCAGACACGAAGCCCGCAAGGCTCTTATGGCACAGCGCATCGAAGATTTTAAGGCGGTTCAGGCAGGCGGTACTTACAAGCTTGGTGGCGGGGTTGTAGATCCTCTGCCGGAAGATGCTCCGTATTTTGTAAAGGATTATTACGATTACTACAAAACTCCACGCGGTTATCACGAGAGAAGTCTCAATTCAAATGGCGGCTGGAATGTGACTGCTTCAACTTCTCTTTTGAACACAAAACTTCTTGCCTATGCCGAAGAAATCCAGAGTGCCGTTATGGTTCTTCATGGCGAAAAAGCCCACTCCCGCTATTTTGGAGAAGATGCCTTTAAGCGTCTCACAGGCAACAACAAGGAGCTTGTAATTATTCCCGGTGCAAGTCACACCGATTTGTATGACGGCGGAAAAAACAATGCAATTCCTTTTGATAAGCTTGCAGACTTTTTTGCAAAGTATTTGAAGTAGGATTTGAGGAGCCCTAATGAAAAAATTAATTTCATTTATACTAACAATACTTCTTCTTACCTCAACCGCCTGTGCAAACGGCAACAACAAAGCGGCAAAGTCATCAAGCAAAGGAGAACTTTCAAATATGAAAATCTCAATTCAAATTACAAACGACAGTGGTAAGTCTGAACTGACAGCAACTCTGGCCGACAATTCTTCTGCCCTCGCCTTTTACGAACTTTTGAAAAAAGGCCCGCTTACCGTCATGCTAAATGAATACGGAGAATTTGAAAAGGTAGGTTCCCTCGGCACTACACTTCCCCGAAGCGACAGACAGACCGCCACAAAACCAGGCGACATCATGCTATATCAGGGAAATCAGATTACAATTTTTTACAACAACAACAGATGGAGTTATACACCTCTGGGCAAGGTGGATGGAGTGAAACAAGCCGAGCTCAAAAAAATCCTGGGCAAAGGCGATGTGACAGCAGTATTCCGTCATTGTGAGCCGTAGGCGAAGCAATCTATAACACAAGGAGAAACAAAATGAAAAAACTTATTCTCACACTTTTAATTGGAGGCTTTATGATGACAGGAGCATTTGCTAAGACCGCATTCGTTTACTTCAGTGCGACAGGAACAACAGAACGCATGGCAAAGGATGCCGCTAAGGTAATGGGAGCAGACATTTTTGAAATCCAGCCGGTACACAAATACACCGACGCAGATCTTAACTGGCACGACAAAAAATCGCTTTCGTCAATTGAGTGCAACGATCCTAAAAGCCGTCCTGCAATTGCAAATAAACTGGATATTTCAGGCTATGACACTGTTGTAGTCTGCTACCCAATCTGGTGGGCTTACGCACCAAAGATTGTCTACACCTTTGTAGAAAGCCAGAACTGGTCGGGCAAAAAAATGATTACTCTTTGTACCAGCGGTGGCAGCGGTCTTGGTCGCAGCGGCACAGATTTGTCTAAGTTTGCAAAGGGCGTAGACTTCAAAGGCGGAAAAGATTTTACCCGTGGCTCTGCTGCAGACGTTAAGAAATATATTGAAGGTTTGTTGAAATAGAAAAAAATAGGAGCAAACTTATGACAAAAACCCTGCGCTTAAGAATGACTATCGACATTACAATGACAATTCTTTCCATCATACTCATGGGTGGAAACTATTTGTTCCCGGCAGACATCGTGCACGAAATCTTAGGCGTGGGGCTTTTTGCCTTATGGGCTCTTCACATTATTTTGAACCGCCGCTGGTACGGTGCAATTTTCCGCGGCAAATACAATCCCTACCGCGTAATGCAGACTGTCATCAATTGCTGTATTTTGATTTGCACAATATTCCTGATGATAAGCGGAATCATCCTTTCAAATCACATCTTCACCTTTTTGAACATTCAGGGTGGTCTTGGCTTTGCCCGCATTGCGCATCTGCTTGCCAGCCACTGGTATTATCTTTTTATGTCGCTGCACATCGGGCTGCATGTGGGGATGATTTTTGGGAATAAGGGCACTTCAACTTCTGCTGGCCCTTCGACAGGCTCAGGGACCACAAGGACTGCAATCATTCCGCGTATTATTCTTGCCCTGATCTGTGCTTACGGCATTTATGCTTTTATCGCCCGCGGAGTGTGGAAATATCTTATCCTCCAGCAAC
>JAGCTZ010000050.1 GCA_017963165.1 Treponema sp. | reverse complement strand
GCAAAGGAGTTCAAATTCAAGTTTAGAAACAACATCAGGGCTCTGGCTGTAGGCAAATTCATCAAACTTGTTAAGGTCAATAGGATTCTAGCCGGTAGCAACTAAGATTGCACCATATCCTTCTGTAATAACCTTATCTTCATCGTGGAAGTTGATGGCACCAACACCGCAGGCTTTTTCACAGAATCCGCAGACATTGTCTTTTCCCTTTGCAAGAGACTTCATATGCAGACAGTAGTTTGCGTCGATTGTTGCAACCTTTGGAACTGCCTGTGCAAAAGGAATGTAAATTGCCTTTTTAGTGTCCAGATTCATGTTAAAGTCATTAGGAACCTTTTTGTTAGGACACTTTTCTATACATTCGCCGCAGCCTGTACACTTTGTTTCATCAACATAGCGGGCATGGCGTTTAATATCAACCTGGAAGTTTCCGATATAACCCTTTACACCAACAACCTCGCTGTAAGAAAGGATGCGGATGTTAGGATTCTGGCTAACTTCTGTCATTTTAGGAGTAACAATACAGGAAGCACAGTCAAGGGTAGGGAATGTCTTATCAAGCATTGCCATCTTACCACCGACAGTAGGCTTTTTCTCTACGATATCTACAGGGAAGCCTGCATCGGCAATATCAAGGGCTGCTGTAATTCCGGCAATACCACCACCAATTACAAGGGCTCTTTTTGTTACAGGAGTTTCTCCTTCGATTAAAGGAGTATCAAGAATAGTTTTTGCAATGGCAGCTTTACCAAGAGCAATGGCCTTTTCGGTGCCCTGTTCCATATCCTTACAAACCCAGGAAGTCTGTTCACGGATATTTGCAATTTCTACTTTATAACCGTTAAGACCGGCACGTTCTGCGCATGAACGGAAGGTTTTTTCGTGCATACGTGGAGAACATGAACAAAGAACAACGCCCGTAAGCTTGTTTTCTTTAATCTGGTCTTCAATCATCTTTTGACCGGCAGAAGAACACATGTAAGTGTAATGGGTTGAATAAACAACTCCAGGAACCTTTGCAAGCTCTTCTGTTACTTTTTCTACGTCTACTGTTCCGGCAATATTAGTACCACAGTGACATATAAAAACACCAATTCTTTCCATAATCTATGCCACCTCTACTTTTTATATTTGCGGAATGCACTTACGATAGCCTGCTGAGGGATATCGTCATCAAGGTGCTCCGGAACTTGTACTGGATCCAAATGATGAGGGCCGCGTGAGCCTTCAACAACCTGACGTACTGCGTCAATCAATTTTGCAGGTTCTACCTGACGCGGGCAGCGTTCAAGACAGGCAAAGCAGCTCAAACAGGCATAAATTGACTTTGTTTCAAGCAATTTACCGATTTCGCCGTTTTCTACCATCTGAACAAACTGATGCGGATGATATTCCATAGCGTCGTAGTTAGGGCAGGTACCTGAACACTTACCGCAAACCATACATTTTTTAGGATTAACGCCACACTTAAGCAGAATCTGTTCTTTTAAGAGTTCTTCATTTGCTAACATTATTGACCCTCCTTTAATCCCAGGGCCTGGGCAAGAAGTTCTGTAAAGTAAATTACATCAAGCTTGCTGTCTCCCTTGTTTTTAAGAAGGTTGTAGCGGCAAAGCGGACATGAAGTAACAAGGAAATCTGCTCCCATGTCTTCTGCATTGCCGAGAATCTTTTTTGTGCGTGAGGCAGGAATTGATTCGTCTTCGAACATTGTGTAGGCACCACAGCATTCATTGCGCTGAGCGTAAATAACTGGGGTTCCGCCGATGGCCTTAATAAAATCTTCGATAATTTTTGGATTTTCAGGGTCATCAAGGTTCAAAACCTTACCTGGACGAAGAAGGAGACATCCGTAGTAGGCGCCGATTTTCTTTCCTGTAAAAGGATTTTTAACTGCGGCCTTTACATTGTCCCAGCCAACAACATCACGAAGGATTTCGAGGTAATGAAGTACCTTTGTTTCTCCGTGATACTCAATCTCATCAGTTTTGAGATAATTGTTCACCTTAAAGTCTACAAATTCGTCTGTCTGAACATCGTTATTAACCTGTTTGATAACGTTG
>JAGCTZ010000049.1 GCA_017963165.1 Treponema sp. | reverse complement strand
TCCACTCCAGCTGCTTAAGTCTATGCCTGTGAATGTCCACTGTCCAAGTGTTCCGCTTCTTGTCGGAGTTATTGTTGAAGAAGAGCCTGTAATGCTAAGGCTTACTGAATCTACTCCGATATCATCTGTTGCGATTCCTGAAACTGTGAATGTCTTTCCCGTGCTGTTTACGTAATAGCTGCTTCCGTTCTTATAGGCATCCTTGTTTGCTACCCCTGTCTTTACTTCCGTAAGCTTTACGTTGCTTATAGAAGGAACTGCTGTATCTATAGTGATATCAAATACGCTTGCCGATGCCGTTGTATTTGTTCTGTTAGATCCTTCTGCTGTAAATCTTCCGCTTGCAGTTGGTGTATATACTACCTTCCATGACTTGATAGTAGTTTTATCTGTGATGGATGCATATGTTCCGAATGAAGAATCTGACGGTGCGCTGTTTCCGATGGCAGTTGTAGAATAACTTACTGTTGGAGTTACTGTTGTATCTCCCATCTTGAATGTAAGAGCATTTACACCGCTCTGCCCATCGCCGTAATTTCCGTATACTGTAATCTGGGTTCCGTCCGTAAGGTATACAGGACTTGATACTGCTTCTGCAGCACCTGTTCCCTTCTTGTAGTAAAGGGCTGTAAGGTCAGGGGCACTTGTATCGATATTTACCGAAACTGTCGACTCTGTTGAAACGTTTCCTGCTACGTCTGTTGCCCTAAGTCTTAAGGTCTGACTTCCGTTTCCTGCAAAGTTTGCTGTTCCCGTATAGTTTGTTCCGTCATATGAAAGCGGTGTCCATGTTGCACCGTTTCCTGTCTGGGTTGCATATTCTGCCTTTGAAACGCCTGATACGCCTGCATCTGTTACTGCTACTGTTACAGGTACGCTTGTTGTTGTGTACCAGATTTCCTCGCCGATTGTTACGCCGCCTGTTTCATCAACCGTTACGGTTCCGATTACAGGTACCTGTGTATCTACTGTTACAGTTCTTGTAACCTGCTTTGTCTGGCCTGCTACATCGTATGCAGTAATCGTAAACTCTTTTGTTCCGTCTGCTATGTAGTTTGCGGCACTGCTGTTGCCAGTTCCTGTTACGAATGAGGCACTCCAGTTTGCTGAAGCTGGTTCTTCTGTTGCAGCCGTCAGGCTTACGTTAGAAGAAGTTCCGCTTGTCCATGTCTGGCTTCCGCTCTTTATTTCGATTCGTGAAAGCTGGTTTGCATCCCATACCTTTCCGCTTAAAGTAAAGCCGGCATTTGTTGTCTTTCCTGTTGTTCCGATTCCGCTTTCTGCAAGCTCAGGTGGTACTATATCTACCTTTACGGTATACTCTTCTGCTGAAGATTCATTTCCGACTGCATCTACTGCCCATACTTTAATTGTATTTGTACCTGCTGTCAGATCCTTTATGTTTGCAGAATAGCTTCCGTCCGATGTTACGGTCTGTTCCGTTCCGTAAGCAGCATCTCCGGCCTTCTTTACCTGATACTTAACGGCTGTTATTCCGCTTCCCTGTAAATCTGTAAATGTTCCGTTGAGGTTTACTGTTGTATTATTGAACCATACTGTAGTTCCTGTTCCTAAGCTGCTTCCGGCAGTTTCGTCTATATACAACGTACTGCTTACAGGTGCCTTTCTGTCTACACTTACCTTTCTTGGTACTGCATAACCTGTATTTCCGCTTCCTGCTATATCCTTTGCACTTACGGTGAAGTATACGTCTGTGTTTGCATTGTTTGTTGTAAATGATGTTGTATCTACAGTACATGTCCAGTCTGATCCTGTGAGGCTTGGTGCTGTTGCATATGCTACCCATCCTGTTGTTGCATCTGTTCCGGCTGTAATGCTGGCAGGAGCTGTAGTAACGCCTCCGAGCGTTGAGTTCTTTGTATAGTAGAGTGTAAGGCCTGCTGTCGTATCAATTCCAACTCCGTTTCCGTCATCTGCTGTTCCGGTTACAGTTATGCCTGTTCCGGTTTTTGCATTTGCTGACGGTGTAGTTATTCTTAACGATGGAGCTGCCTTGTCTATCATTACGCTTACTGCAGCTATGCTTGTCTGGTTTCCGGCACTGTCAGTTGCCGTTGCTGTTATTGTTACGGTTCCGCTGTTAAGGCCTGCAAGGAGACTTGATGCATCTGCCGTATATGTATTTCCGCTTCCTGCTGTCATCGTAACCTGTGTATCTGTTCCGCTCCTTGAAAGCTTTACGCTCTGAAGGCCGGATCCTGTTTCCGTTACGTTTACACTTACATTAACTGCTCCGCTTCCGTTTGTAGTTTCTGTTTCTGTATGATTTGAAGTTACAGTAGGAGCTGCTGTATCTATGTTCAGGCTGTACTGTGTATAGTCTGACATTAAGTTTCCGGCATTGTCTTCTGCCTTTATGTAAAGCTTCTTGTCACTTACTCCCGTGAAGTCTATTGTAGTTGAATAGTCATAAGCCTGGGTTGTGCTGTTGTATGTCGGTGTAAGGCTTCTTTCCGTTCCGCTGCTTCCAAGCTTGTAGTATACCTTTGCTACTCCGCTTCCGCTGTCTGTATAGCTTCCGCTTAAAGACAGGCTTTCGCTTACATACCATCTTGTAGTAAGGTTTTCTGTCTGACCCTGGATGCTGATTGTATCTGAAGCAGGAACCGTCGTATCAAATACGATGTTCAGAGTCTGTGTTGTTTCGTTTCCGGCCTTGTCTGTTACAGTTACTGTTGCTGTTCCAGTTCCACTCCAGCTGCTTAAGTCTATGCCTGTGAATGTCCACTGTCCAAGTGTTCCGCTTCTTGTCGGAGTTATTGTTGAAGAAGAGCCTGTAATGCTAAGGCTTACTGAATCTACTCCGATGTCATCCGTTGCGATTCCTGATACGGTGAATGTCTTTCCCGTGCTGTTTACGTAATAGCTGCTTCCGTCTGTATATGCATCCTTGTTTGGAATGCCTGTCTTTACTTCGGTAAACTTTACGTTGCTTAAGGCAGGAACATTAGTGTCTATTGTTATGTCAAATACGTTTACACTTGTCTTTGTATTTGTTCTGTTAGGTCCTTCTGCAGTAAGTCTTCCGCTTGCTGCCGGCGTATATACTGCCTTCCATGACCTTATTGCCTTCTTGTCTGTTATAGAAGCATATGTTCCGTATGAAGAATCTGACGGTGCACTGTTTCCGATTGCTGTCGTTGAGTATGTTACGGTTGGTGTAATCTCTGCATCTGCAAGCTTGAATACAAGTTCATTTACACCGCTTTGTTCATCCTTGTAGTTTCCGTATACTGTTATCTGTGTTCCGCTGTTAATGTATACAGGACTGCTTACTGCCTGGGGTGCTTCACTTCCCTTCCTGTAGTAAAGGGCTGTAAGGTCAGGTGCACTTGTATCGATGTTTACGGATACTGTTGACTCTGTTGAAACGTTTCCTGCTACGTCTGTTGCCCTAAGTCTTAAGGTCTGACTTCCGTTTCCTGCAAAGTTTGCTGTTCCTGTATAGTTTGTTCCGTCATATGAAAGCGGTGTCCATGTTGCATCGTTTCCTGCCTGGGTTGCATATTCTGCCTTTGAAACGCCTGATACGCCTTCATCTGTTACTTCTACTGTTACAGGTACGCTTGTTGTTGTGTACCAGATGTTTCCGTCAATTGTTACGCCGCCTGTTTCATCAACCGTTACGGTTCCGATTACAGGTACCTGTGTATCTACTACAACAGTTCTTGTAAGCTGTTTTGTCTGGCCTGCTACATCGTATGCAGTAATCGTAAACTCTTTTGTTCCGTCTGCTATGTAGTTTGTGGCACTGTTGTTACTAGTTCCTGTTACGAATGTGGCACTCCAGTTTGCTGAAGCAGGTTCTTCTGTTGCAGCCGTCAGGCTTACGTTAGAAGAAGTTCCGCTTGTCCATGTCTGGCTTCCAAGCTTGATTTCTATGCGTGAAAGCTGGTTTGCATCCCATACCTTTCCTGAAAGCGTAAAGCCGGCATTTGTTGTCTTTCCTGTTGTTCCGATTCCGCTTTCTGCAAGCTCAGGTGCTACTGTATCGATTTTTACAGTATATGTAATTTCATTTGATATATTTCCAGCTGCATCTTCTGCCCATATCTTGAGTGTATTTGAACCAGCTGCGAAACCCTGAATGTTTGTGTTATAAGTTCCGTTTGTTGTTGCAATAGAAACAGGGTCGGCGCTACCAAGCTTATAGTAGATTGTCTTTACGCCACTTCCATTAGTTGTATCTACGAATTTTCCAAAAATATTCAAAGTTGTTGCATCGAACCATTTTGCATTAACAGCAGAAACTCCATTTGTTCCGTTTATACCTGAATTACTGTCATCGAATGTAGGCTTTATGCGGTCTACAATGGCTTTTCTTGGAATTGCATATCCTTTGTTTCCGTCTCCAGACTTATCTGTTGCCATTACTGTAAACCATACAGGAGTATCTGCATCTTCAGGAAAGAGTGTTCCGAGTGTAGTTACGTCTACTGTACAGCTCCAGTTCTGTCCGTCTTCTCCAAGAATCTGGGTTGTGTTGTATGCCTTCCAGCCTGCAGAAGCATCGTCAGAAGGTGTAATTGATGTCGGTGCTGTTGTTACATTTCCGGTTGCTTCGTTTGTTGTATAGTAAAGTATCAGATTCTTTGTTGTATCAACACCTGCACCAGTCCTGTCATCTGCTGTTCCGCTTACAGTTATTTCTGAGCCAATCTTTGCATTTGCTGATGGAGAATTTATAACTACTACAGGTCCTTCTGTATCAAGCATTACGTTTGCAATTACGCTTGATGTGCTGTTTCCAGCATTATCTGTTGCAATTGCAGTTACAGAAACTGTTCCCTGTGGAAGAATACTCATTACGTCCTTACTATATAATCCTGAAGAAGCATCTATAAGGTCACAGTCAACAGGATCATTATTACCTACCTTAAGCTGTACCTTATTTATTCCAGAGCTTCCCTGATCTACTACAGTCAGATTAATTGGACATGCACTTGCATTTGCATTAATTACACCTGAATAAGATGTAGAAATTGAAGGAATACCCGCATCAACCATAACAGTATATTCTACTGCGCTTGATTCGTTTCCTGAGGCATCTACTGCCCATATCTTAACCTTGTTTGTTCCGTCGGCAAGGTCCTTTATATTAAAGCTGAAGCTTCCGTCAGATGCTACGTTCTGGGCAGCACCGTATTCTGCAGCACCTTTTTTTACCTGATACTTAACTGCAGAAACTCCGCTTCCGCCCTGATCCGCAAAGGTTCCGTTCAAGTTGACTGTTGTATTCTTAAACCATACTGCTATATCACTGCCAAGAGCTGAACCATTTGTTTCGTCAACTTTGAATTCACTGCTTACAGGTGCCTTGCGGTCTACGGTAATTCTTACAGCTTCTGCAAAGCCTGTATTTCCGTTTCCGGCTTTATCGGTTGCACTTACTGTAAAGAATCTTATGTTGTTATCACCATTTGTTGTGATAGTTGAAGCGTCTAATTCATAGCTCCAGCTTCCGTTTGTTTCCGGAGTTATTGTTGCAAGCTGTACCCAGCCGGCAGAGGCATCTGTATTTGCTGCAGGTGCCTGTGTAAGGTTTGTACCGCCTACTGTTGTGTTTGTAGTGTAATAAAGCACCATCGGCTTTGTAGAATCTACTCCTGAGCCTGTTCCGTCATTTACTGTTCCGGAAATATTTACTGTTGTTCCGGTTTTTGCATTAAATGATGGAGAATTGATAACTACAGAAGGAGCTGTTCTATCTACCATTACATTTGCAACAGGAACAGAAGTTTCATAGCCTGCATTATCAGAAACTTTTGCAGAAATAATTGCTGTTCCGTCTGCATTAAGCAATGATTTTATGTTTGCTGTCCAGTTCTTGAGAGTTGGATCATTATTTGTATTTTCGCTTGCATCTACATCTGCAAATGCAGAAGAATAAACAGTTACTGTACCGTCAGTCTGATCGCTTGTAAATACAATCTTATTCAAACCAGAAGAACCATCTTCTGAGCTTGATTTATCAGAAACTGTTCCCGAAATAAATACAGGTGTGCTACCTGCAAGGTTTGTATATACAGTTCCACTCTGCTTTGTTGGAATTGTTGGAGCTGTAATATCAACGTTCAATGAGTAGCAAGGATAAATTGCAGTTACAGATGGATCTTCCGGTGTAGGCACTTCTGCATGGTCTACGCTTGAATTTCCAACGTTATCTTCGGCAACAATAACAAGATAGTTTCTTCCTTCCTGGAAACCCTTGATTGTTGTCTTGTAGTTTGATGTTATTGATTTTCTATACTGTACAAAGCCCTTTGAAGTAAGATTATATCCGTTTGTAAGAGTTCCGCCACCAAGTCGGTCAACAGTTTCTTCTACGTTAGCTGCAGGTGTAATATTATATTCAACATGTCTTGTTTCTGTTGCAGTAAGTGGAGAGAATGAATCTGTCTTATTTGCAATTACATAATCTTTAAGATCATCAAGAGTCTGGAAATAGATTTTTCCACTAATTACTGCTCCATTTTCTCTATTTTCGTCGATTGTAACTTCATCTTCGAATACCTTGTAATAGATCTTGTTAATGCCGGAACCGCCTTCGTTATCCGGGAAGTTACCGCGAATCTGCATTGTAAGAGCGCTTCCGTAAGTTCCGTTTGAATATTTTCCACCAACGTCACTTTCGTGTGCATCGTTTTCATAATCGCCGATACGGAATACAAGGTCTTTATGAGAATCATCAATTTGATGTTCTGCGGCAGGAGCTTCTGTATCAAATACGATATCAAGCGCTACATTTGTCTGAGCCTGATTTCCGGCTTTATCTTTTACAATAAGGTCTGCCGTTGCTCCACTTGAAACCCAAGAGCTCATATTTATACCGGTAAAGCTCCACTGTCCAAGTGCGCCGCTTCTTTGAGGTGTCAGTTTTACAGATGTATTATCTTTGTTTGTAATAACAAGTGCTACCGAGTCAACACCAACGTTATCTGTTGCAATACCCGAAATCTTATATGTACTGCGGGTATTGTTTATATAATACTTACCATCATTGTTGTAAGCATCCTTTGAACCTGTTTCTTCTATAAGCTTAACATTGCTTACAACAGGTTTTTCACTATCGCGTGTAATTTCTACAGTTTTAGAAGCAGATGTTTTTTCATTTTCATCATTTGCAACAAATTCAATTGAGTAGCTTCCATCCTGTGTGATTCCTGTACTGAATGGAACAACAACAGTACCTGTATAAGTTGTACCAGAGCCTGTCAAACTGCTGATAGTTAAATTTGGAGCCGGTGAAACAGCGTCGCCGTTCTGTTTTACTACAACGCTAAGGCTTTCTGGATTTGTATCTTTAACAGTAACCTGGAAGGTTACATCTGTTCCATTTGTATCTGCAGGGCCTGTAACAGATTCAATTACAGGCTTCAACTTATCATAAACAAAGGTGTCAGAAACTGTTTTTTCATTACCGGCATTATCAATTGCCTTTACAGTAACAATCTTCTGGCCTTCTGTTGCAAATACAGCACTAAGATCGCTGCCTGCCCAAACTGCTTCGTAGTTCCATGACTGGGAACCTGCAATACAATCAAGCCATGCAGAAGTAGCTGAAGAATCTGTGCTATCTGTAAATTTAATCTTAACAACGTCGATTCCAGATGGTGTATCGCTCATTGTTCCTTTGAACAGATAAGAAGACTCTTCTGTCAAAGAAGTTGTTGGAGTTGCAGAAATAGCAACCTCCGGCAAACCGTTATCAAACTTAGGCTTATAAATCTTTTCTGTAAAGCCCTGATTTGTATCTTCGATTCTAAAGATTATTTCTTCAGGATTTTCAGGAGCATAATTTGCATCAAAAGGAATTGTATATTCAATAGGTGAATTCTTACGTGCTCCGTCAAACAATACGTTATTATCCTTGTATAATTTGTAAGGACCATTTCCATCATCAGTGATAGTGAATGTAATTTTGTTTGAACCAGCATGATTGAGAGTAGAAATATAATCCTTTTCTGTTGAAACTGTTACATCCGGACCTGTACCTGTAATTCTAAGAATAAATTCGCATTCATTAAAATTATTAGGAGTTGAGCCATCAGGTTTATAGAATTTATCATAAACAGTAACTGTAGCACGATAAATTCCAACAGTTGTAGGCAATGAATGAGAAATTGCAGAAGGATTATTATACTCTTTATAAAGAGTTCCGGTTGTATCTGCAGAAGTAGCTTGTTCAAAAGTACCGTTTTCCTGCTTTTTAGCAAGTTTTACGATTGCTGTTTTAACAGCATCATCATCTTCTACGTTGAGTACAAGAGTTCCACCACGTACAAAGAGATTCTTTCCTTCTGTAAGAATGTCTTCATCATTACCATCAGAAGTAATAATTAATGATTCCGAAGTTGATTTAATAACAGGTTTATCTGTGCTCTGATCTACATAGTATTCTCCACCCCAGACAACATCGCCGTCTTCTGCTGAATCGCCGGACCATACAGATTTGTTTCCTGATCTATCATATGCTTCTATTTCAATTACAGCTTCTTTTTTGTCCTGAAGCTTTGTTGTATCAACTTCAAATTCAAAGCTGCTTGAAAGAGTTCCCGAAAGACCTTCTACAGGCTCACCATTCTGTAAAATTCTCCAGCTGGCACTACCAAACTGGTCGAATCCATCAATAATAGTACCTTTTGCAGCAAGTTTACCGTTAATATTGTTTGTTTTTCCATTTGCAGTTACTACCGGCTGAATTGAGTTAACAGTAATCTTTGGTCCGTCAATATCATACCATACGGAACGCTGAACTTCGGTAACATTATCTGTGTTTCCATCGGCAGAAACTTTTACAGAAATAGAATAAATATTGCTTGAAGTGATGTCGCCTTCTTCGAATTCTTCGGCATTGATTGTATAGCTAAAGTTGTTAAGTTCGCCTTCTACAGGATTTGTAATTGGAACATCTGCAATTCTGTAATCGCCGTTCCAGATAGAAACCTGTGGCAAACCTTCTTCTGTCTTTACAGTACCTTCAAAAGTAATATTTGCACCTTTTTTAAGGAAGACAGTATTTTCTCTTGGATTTTCAAGATTCATAACCGGAGCACTTCCGCTTGAAGTAAAGTGGAATGCATAACCAGTATCATATGCTTCGATTGGATTATCTTCGTTATCTTTACCGCTTACACAAATAAGGTAGTTCTGACTGAATTCAATTGGAATTGCTTCGTAAGCATCGGCACCTTCAAGATCCGGATTTACCTTAAGCGATTTTGTTACCGGAACGGTAAATACATAAGCGCCGGAAGTTGTTTTGTGGTCTTCCTTACCACCAATTTCGTAATAAGTCTTTTTATCAGCACCGGTACCTATTTCATCTGATTTAGAATAAAGAGGAATTGGCTCTGAATCTTCGTAAGGTACACCGTATGCATCACATTTTAAAAGATATACATAGAAATCATCATCATCAACAAGTTCAATGCTATCGCTTCCCATAAATACAGAAATTTCGAGTGATTGAGCACCGTTAATTACAAAATATCCGTTGTCAGATACATTAAGATTCTGATCAGAAAGAGTTTTAAGACCGCTGACAGTGAAATACGGGCTGTTTTCAGGATTAATAGTGAAAACTGTCTTATTTCTCTGCAATTCTTCAAGCTCTTCTGTTACTTCTGTTGAATCTACAGAGCGAGAGCTGTTCTTAAGGTCATAAGTTCCATTAAATAAGTTATAAAGATCAATTGGCGCAAAGCCATAACCGCCTGCTTCCTGTGATTTTGTGATAGAATTTGCAAGATCTTTAGAAATATAGAAGGTCTGAGAGGCATTTCCCTTAATTTTTTTGCCATCTAGGCTCATTTCCTGCTCAGTTTCTTCTTCTGTACAGGTTTCGGCAGTATCATAAACGGTAATAGTTGCATAAACCTTACTTTTACCTGCCTTTCCTATCTTATCATTACCTGCTTCATCCTTGTAAATATCAAAATATTCCTGTGCTAAATCGACAGTAAGGTCTTCGTTAAATGATGCCAGTTTAGCATTGTTGGAATTTACGTCTGTTGGAGAAATAAGCTGAGTTTCGAGAGTTGTAAGAGGTTGTGTACATTCTTCATCCAAATAGAAGTTGATTTCTATCCAGGTATCTTTTGTAGCATCTGCAACGCTACCTTCGAGGAACAAACGCTGTCCATAAGCAGACATTGTTTTGTCACCCGGTTTAGAGTTTGGTTTAGAAAGTATGAGAACTGGTGCGGTATTATCAATTGTAAAGGTTGTACTTTGGGTTGTGGTGTGACTTCCCTTATCTTTTATATATACGGTAGCCTGATATGTACCATCAAGAATGAGATTTTCTTCGTCGGACGGGTCAATTTCGACTTTCCAGGTACCAACACCCTTTAATAAAAGATCTTTTTCAAAAGTACCCTGAACTTTAAGCTCTGTTTTGTCGCTTCCGGCCTGTCTATTACCGTCTACAGGGTTTCCGTCTGTTCGCTTGAGGATTACATAGACGTCATCAATCGTTCCGTCATCAGACCAGGCACCGCTCATTACAAATTGATTGCGGATTACCATATCTACTTCCGGCTTTTCGATAGTGATGCTAGGCGGCTGGGTATCTACCGCTGGTCCCAGACCTACTTCGCACGAATAAAAAATCGAGAGCATAATACATGCAGCAAATCCAAAAGCAAAAAGCTTGAATTTCTTGTTCAAAACACCAGAAAAAATCTTTGTTCTCATATACACACCTCTACAAAAGTATAAAATTCGTTACGTCACACAAAAAAAGCTGCAAACAAATTTTCCCACTTTTTCATCGAAATATATTTATAAGGTATAAAATCCTTGAGAAAACCATTTCTAATACATTTTTGTTACTGATTTTTTAAACTTTAAAGACGTTTTGTGTAGATGATATTATTAAATAAAAAGGGCTACGGCAGTTAACGCATAATTTTTGCATTCTCCCAATAGCCCTTATATATATTACGGCATTTTTTATCAAAAAGCAAATGTTTTTTTATATAATATTTTGTTATTTTGTTATGTCAAAAGGCAAACCTAAAAAATGTTTTCACAACTTTTTTTAAAGGTTTACCATATAACCAGCGGCCTTACATATTATTTTGCACCAAAAATGTCGAAATATCCTGCAATGAATACTACGATAATGATGATTGGAGCAATAAACTTAAGGTAGAATTTAACTACCTTGTTCTTAGGGAACTTAATTCCTTCACCGGCATCGGCTTCGGCAATAAAGCCATCCCAGCCCCAGCCCTTCTTGATTGTACAGAACAAGAGGAAGAGCATAGATCCAATTGGCAGCAGGTTCTGGCTTACAATAAAGTCTTCCAGAGCGTCGATTGAACCAATGTGAGAACCAAAGTGTACGCCTGACCATACGCTCATACCAAGTGCAGCAGGTGTTGCAAGAATAAGCATTGCTACAAAGTTGATGAGTACAGCCTTTGTACGGCTCCATCCAAATTTGTCCATTGCAAATGCTACGATGTTTTCAAATACTGCAATTACAGTAGAAAGAGCAGCGAATGACATGAAAAGGAAGAAAAATGCACCAATGATGCGTCCTACAACTGGTCCCATCATATTGAATACATTAGGAAGTGATACGAATGCAAGACCTGCACCAGAACCAGCGTCTACACCAAATGCAGCACAAGCCGGGAAGATAATCAATCCGGCACAAATTGCTACGAATGTATCAAGTCCTATTACGCGCAAAGATTCACCAGTGAGTGAGTGTTCCTTATCAATATAAGAACCAAAGATTTCCATAGAACCAATACCGAGTGACAAAGTAAAGAAAGCCTGTCCCATTGCGGCATAGATTGTATCCCAAAGACCGTGTTCACCACTTACTAAAGCCTTGAAGTTTGGCTTAAGATAGAAAGCATAACCTGCACCAGCACCAGGAAGGAATGCAACATAAATTGCAAGACCAATCATAATGATAAGCAAAGCAGACATCATGATTTTTGTAATGCGCTCAACACCCTTCTGAAGGCCAAGGAAACATGTTCCAAAACCAATAATGATTACTACAACCATCCAGATAATAAGTGTAGAAGTTGTGCTTACAGTTGCACCAAAAGCTGCTCCAACTTCATCTGGAGTCATTCCAGAAAACTTTCCGCCAATCATTTCAAAGAAATATTTAAGGAACCAGCCGGAAACTACTGTATAAAACATCATCAAAAGGTAGTTTCCTGCTATAGCAAAATTACCATACCAGTGCCACTTTGTTCCTTCCGGTTCAAGTTCCTTGAAGGCTCCTGCCACACTCTTGCGTGAAGCACGTCCAACAGCGAACTCACAAACCATTACAGGAAGTCCAAGAATTACAAGGAAAATAAGATAAATAAGAACAAATGCGGCTCCACCATATTTTCCAGTGATGTAAGGAAATCGCCAAACGTTTCCTAATCCGATTGCACATCCGGCAGACAACAGCAAAAATCCAAGTCGGCTGCCCAGAGTTTCTCTTTCTTTTTCGTTAGCCATTTTTTTTAATCTCCTTTAAAAAGCTAATCTATTTTTGACTTATATATATTTTATAACAGAAAAATGTATATGGCAAGGTTTTAGAATTTTTTAGATGTTTTTAAAAAAATTCATTAAAAAAGCAAATATTCAGCTAAATTTTTGTAAGAAGTCCCTTTTTTTTGCAATACTATATGTAGAAGAAAAAATTTCTATTCACTATCAGAATAATGTCTGCGGTGGAAATTATGTAAAAAACTTAAAGAGGAAAAAAATGAATAATACAACAGAAAAGAAATCTGCAGCAGGAAAACATAATCACAAATATAAAGACAGTTTGTTTCGAATGATTTTTGGTGGAAAAGATGAAAGAAGTGCAAAGTGGAGATTAGAACTTTATAACGCATTAAGTGGTAGAAATCATACAGATCCGAATGATTTAAAAATTACCACAATCGAAAATGTTATCTATATAACAATGAAAAATGATGTCACTTTTCTAGTTGATTCTCAAATGACTTTATATGAACATCAGTCTAGTTGGAATCAAAATATGCCATTACGCGGTTTTATTTATTTTGCAAAACTTTATCAAGGATATATATCAAAAGAAAAACAACGGCTTTATTATTCTTCATTAATAAAGCTGCCATCCCCACAATATATTGTATTTTACAATGGAAACAAAAAAGTTAAAAAAATCTCAAAATTAAAATTATCTGATGCATTCATAGATTTTAAGGATCAGGGAGAGTTTGAATGGACAGCTACAATGATGAATATTAACAAGGATGTTAATCTTACACTTCAACAAAACTGTAAATCATTGTATGATTATATATGCTTTGTTGATAGAATAAAATTTAATCTTGAGCAAGGCATGGAAAAATCCAAGGCTCTTGAAGAAGCTGTTGAATGGGCAATATCCGAAAATCTACTCGAAGGCTTTTTTGTGGAACAGAAAGCGGAGGTCATAGGAATGTGTTTGACAGAATTTGATGAAGAAGAATATAGTAATCACTTTAGAAAAGAAGGCTATGACCAGGGGCTTCTGGATGGTATTTCTCAAGGTGCCAAACAAACTGCAATAGCAAATGCAACAAACCTGCTTAAAATGAAAGTTCTTACAAATAAACAAATATCCCAGGCAGTAGGATTGTCACTTAAAGAAATAAAATTATTGTCAAAAAAAGTATAAATAATTTGCTTACCTATACTTTTTAAATTAATTATCTAAGAATATGTATTGCAAAAAACATCCACGTATAAGACTCCATCTTATACGTGGATTGTGACATCGGGAAGATTAGAAGATCTTCTTTGAAACACCGTTTATTGTGATCTTGGCACCAGAACCACTATCATTGGTAAACTTAACCTTAACAGTCATTGTGTTTATATTTATCCATGATTTATTATCTGTTCCAGACCAATTAGCATCTCCTTGTGCATAATCAGAGAAATTGATGTTTCCATCTTGAGAACAATCAGTATATGCAACAGTCTTTACTACCATTCCCTTAGGAAGAGTTATTGTAAGTGTAGCTGTTTTATTCTTACCTGGGAAAGTAGCAGGGCTAGATGAAATACTTATATCATTAGCAGTAAGTTCGTGTGCTGTAATCCACCAGTCATTTCCTTTACCATCAATTTTGTCTAACCAATAAACTTGTGAAACATTTCCTACAGAATCCATAAAACACAAAGCAATATGAGAATTAGGAGTTGTTATATCAGGTAATTCAAATGAATAGTTATCACCCGAAACTTCCATAGGCATCCAGTCTGTATCAGTATTACTTACAGTAGCTGCATAATTTCCACTTTGTGCCTGAACATCACGAGATGTAGCATACTTATAGCTTACAACATCTGTTAATGAATCTGTAATCTTATTCTTTGCAAAGAATATCTTTGTTCCAAGTGTATAGTAATTTGTCCAACCACCATTCCATATTACACTATCTTGTGCCTGACTAAAGGCTGATATATTCGAGCCATCAGGAGCCTTTGCAGTATAGCCTTTAAGGAACTTGTTATCCCTTACATAACTACTATCAACAGTTGGTGCAGAACTATCCGGCTGTATTACATATGCAGTTCTATTTGTAGTGGTATTACCAAAGGCATCTGTTGCTTTTACTTTTACAGTTGTTTCGGCGGTAAAGCTTGAAATATCAAGTTCATTGTTTGTCATAGCTGTATAATCACCATTATCACCAATCTTATATGTAAGAGTTGTACCTTCATTTGTAATAAAGCCAAGTTTCTTAACAGACTGAGGATTATAAATAATCTTTCCAGAAGAATTTACAAAATAATCACCTCTAGTTGTATTTGTTGCCAAAAGTGCTGCAGAACCATTAGCTTTTCTAGGTTCAGGACTTACATTTACCATTGGATCATAGCCAGTATTCTGACTTGCTTCTGTTGTCCAAAGATTTACAGCAGAACCAGGAACAGTGAGGTTTCTAACTGTTATATTTCCAAGTTCGTCTTTGAGCCATACAAAGATGAATACTTTGCTTCCTGTAACTTTTGACATATCAATTGTTACATCTGTAATCTGGTTTCCTGTTGTTTCATCATCTGTTACTGTTACTGGGCCAGACCAAGAAGCAGGTTCAAGGACAGAATTGTATGTAAGAGCGTAATAAACTTTACTTGTTGGCAATGAACTTAAAGTTACCGGCAATGTAAATGTAGTATTTGGAGCTTCCTGAGTTGCTGCAGCAAACTTGTATACACCTGTTCCTGTCTGTGATTCACCTTCGCCTGTCATAACTTCGGTTGCTGCTGGAGACATGCTGTAATGTGTTGTTGCAGTACCAAAACCACTTATTGCAACAGAATTATAAGTTGGAGCTGTTACATTTGTTCCATAGCTTACAGTTTGTGTTGTAGTTTCTGGTGCAGTTCCATGAGCCTTAAAGATAAAGGTTCTGATTGTTGCTTCATTACCAACCTTATCTTTTCCGATTACAATGTATTTCTTGCCGTTCCAGCTTGAATCAAGTGTTATTGTGTCGCTGTAATCAGAAAGTGTTGTGCTATCATCAATCTTGAAGAACAGATTTGTTGCTGGTAAACCAACACCTGCGTCAGAGTCGCTTAAGCCACCCTTATCCTGGATTGTTGAAGTAAGATTTATTGTCTTTACAACAGCCGGATTATAAGTAATTGTTGAAGTGTTTGTAGTTGTATCAACATCAGCATGATATGCGCCGGAAGCAGAATCTGTGTGAGCTGCTACTGTTTCGCTATTTGAATCCTTAAGGAAATATCCAACACTACCCTGTGGAGCTGCACTATCAGGTTCAAATACAATAGTTGTAAGTACTCCGGAAACATTACCAACCTTATCTTTTGCCTTGATGATATAAGTTGAAGCTGCATTTCCTGACAAAGTGATTTTGTAGTTATTAATCTCTGTTAATGTTTCATTTCCATCTTCAGTTGTACTGCGATAAAGAGCTTCTATACCAACACCTTCTTCTGTTATATCAGAAGTACTGAGTTCTACACTTGTTACAACAGCCGGGTTATATCTGTAAGTTACAGTTCCTCCAGAAGTACTTACAACATAATCACCAATTCCAGAAGTTGCATCTGCTACATTTGTTGCAGGAACAGAAAATTCTCCGTCTATTTTTCGTGGTGTTGAACCAACTGTTCCGGCAGGAGCTGTTGTATCCTTCATCCAGAGGTTGTGGTAAACAGTACTGTCGTTTTCGCCTGCACGTGGGAATGCAATGTTGTAAACACCAGCGTTTCCAAGTTCGTCCTTGTACCATACAAAGATGAATGTTGGAGCAGCTTTTGATGTTGAAACGCTTGTTGCAGGAATTGCAAGGCTTACAGAAGTTGCATCACTTGCTACAGTTGTATAAGACCAGCCTGTTTCCGGTGCAGTCAAGTTTGCAGTAATAGAAGTCTTATCCAGATACTGAATTGCATAATACAGCTTTGTAGAAGGTAATGCACTTCCTTCAACAGGCAACGTGAATGTAGAAGTTATTCCTGTTGTAAATACTTCTATATTATTGCTTTGTTCTGTAATTACCTTAATATCATCTTTATTTGATACATTATCAGCAGTAATTACAAAAGCCTTAACAGATGGTGTAGAAGCGTAAGCAACATCAGCATAAGTTACTGTTGTTGTTTTGCCTGTTCCGGCAGCCGGAGCTGTTGCATAGGCCTTGAATACAAAGGTTGCCAAAGCATCCGAAGTTATATTTCCAATCTTATCTTTTGCGTAGATGTAATATGTTTTTTCGCCGGAAGCCGGGAGTGTAATTTCACTACCGTTTGTCAAAGTACCATCTGCACCTTCTTTGTACCACAGACTGATGTTAGTCAATCCTGCAACAGAATCTTCTACATCTGATGCATCAAGAGCAAACTTCTTAACAACACTTGGATTATAGTTGATTGTTACAGTTGAACCAGATGTTGTCTTGATATAATCTCCGGATGCAGTCGATTCAGAAGTTACTTCGGTTGCAGCTTCTTCATTAGCCTTCTTTGGAGTTCCTGTGATTGCGCCATTTGCTTTTAATGCAGGAGCAGTTGAATCAGGTACCAATGTGAATGTTCCCAGAGCATTTGAACTGATATTTCCTACTCTATCTTTTGCATAAACGTAATATGTTGTTGTACTTGTAACTTCAGAAAGGCTGATTTCTGTGCCGTTTGTTAATTCTCCGTCAGCACCAGCTTTATACCACAATCTTCCATTTATAAAGCCAACACCAGCATCACTTACATCTGTATCACCAAGAGCAATTTTTGTAACAACATCCGGATTATATGTAATAGTATTTTCATTTACAATATAATCACCGTAAGTTGTATCACCGGCTTCAGCAGCATTACCACCAGCCTTCTTTGGAGTTCCTGTTACAGTTCCTGTTGGACCTGCAAAATCTTTCATCCAAAGATTTCTAATTGTTCCAGGATATGTAAGGCTATGAATGCTTACATTACCAATTTCATCCTTATACCATACATAAATGTATGTTGGTTCATCTTTAGAATCAGAGATAGAATTCAAGGCAATCTGAATTCCTGTAAGTTTTCCAGATGAAACATTTACCGGAGCTGACCAATTAGACGGTTCGTCTACAGAATTATAAGTAAGGCTATAATACAATCTTGCAGAAGGCAAATTACCTGCAGTTACCGGCAATGTAAATGTTGTGGCTGCTGTTACTACATTTATTTCAGCAGTGTTTTCTGCTATGTTTCCAACAGTAGAAGATACTGTGAAGTCTGTATTTGTTCCGAATGTATTATATGTAGTTCCATTAATTTGAACGCTTCCTTCATCTGCTGCCGAAGGTTTTGCACTATGAGCAACAAATTCAAAGGTTGCCAGAGGCTCTTCGCTTATGTTTCCAACCTTATCTTTTGCATAAACATAATATGTTGCCGAGCCAGACTGTGGAAGAGTTATTTCGTTTCCATTTGTCAAACTGCTTGCTGAGGTTCCGTACCACAGACAAGTATCTGTTGTTACACCAACTACAGAATCAGTTACTGCAGAAGCATCAAGAACAAACTTCTTAACAACTTCAGGATTATAAATGTATTTATTTCCATTTTCTACTATATAATCGCCTGAAATATTTGAAGAAGAAGTTACAAGTGTTACTGCGTCTCCATTTGCTTTCTTTGGAGTTCCGGTAACAGAACCTGCAGGTCCGCCTGATTTTGGATTAAATACATATTTCTTAAGCAGTGTAGATTTGTTTCCTACCTTATCCTTTGCATAAATAAAGTAAGTTTCTGCATCAGTACTTGAAAGTGTGATTGTCTTGTTTGCAATTTGTACTGTAGTTCCACCTTGGGTAGTACTGTACCAAAGATAATCACTTGAAAGTCCAACACCATTTTCGTTATCTGTAACCTGTGGAGCAAAAGTAATAGTCTTAACTACATCCGGATTATAATAAATGCTAACTTCTGAATCAGAAGAAGTTTCAAGATAATCACCGGAAGATGTTGCTGATGCTCCCGAAGCAGTAGAACCGTTTTCTTTCTTTAATGTCCAGTTGTTTAATGCACCTGTTGGTGCAGTTCCATCTTTCATCCACATATTCTGCAGACATCCTGCGTATGGAACATTATGAACACTGATATTTCCTACCTGATCTCTGTACCATACAAAGATAAATGTAGGTGCATTTATAGAAGTTGAAATATTTGCCGGAGAAATATCTACATTTATAGTAGTTGCAGTATCCGAAACTGTTGTAGAAGTCCAATCTGCAGCTGCAGGTTCGGCAAAGCTTGAAATATTTTCTTTTGTATAATACTGAACTGCATAATACAACTTAGTTGAAGGTAAAGAACCTGCACTCATTGGTATTGTAAATGTAGAAACAGTATTATTAATGAATACATTTATAGGATCGTCGTTTGAATCTGTAGCAGAACTAATATCAATATTGTCTGAATTAGTTATACTGTTAGCAGCAAGAACAAAACTCTTTACTTCTGAAGAGTTATAACTTGGTTCAGTTGTAACTCCGGAATACGTAGCAGTTGTTTCTTTTCCAGTACCTGTAGAAGGCACTGTTCCATGAGCTACAAATTCAAATGTCTTAAGTAATTCAGATACATGACCTACGCGATCTTTTGCGTAAATTTCGTAAGATGCATTTGAATTACCAAGAGTTATTTCATTATTTGGAATAAGAACATAACTTGAACCCTGTTTATAGTACAGGTGATAAGTATCCAAACCAACACCTGCATCTGCTACACCAGAAGTAAGTGTAATTTTGTTTACATAAGCCGGATTATAAGTAACTGTTGTCTTAGGCTTACCGTTTGCAGTTGAATCGCTTGTGTAATAAGTTCCTAAATTACCATTTGTTGAATCAACAGCATTATCACCAGTAATAGAATAAGCCTTTACACCACTAGTTTCGCCAGCAGCTACAGCAGGTGCAGTTGTATCGGCCATCCAGCGGTTGTCTGTTGTTCCAGGATATGGAAGGTTATGAACACTTATGTTGCCAATTTCGTCCTTGTACCATACAAAGAGGTAAGAAGGAGCAGCCTTTGAAGCAGAAACAGAAGTCAAATCAATTGAAACATTTGAAATCTTGCCGGTTGAATAAACATCTACCGGACCCTGCCAGCTTGAAGGTACATTTGAATCATAAGTTACTGCATAGTAAACCCTATTTGAATTTGTCATCAAAGATGGCAAAGAACTTGCAGTTACAGGGAATGTAAAGCTTGTTGCACCTGTAAAGACTTTGATTTTGCCAAGATCTTCTTGAATTTCGCTTATACCTACAGAAGAGGTTGTTGAAACACTATAATTTGTTCCATCAAAGCCCTTGATTACAGAAGAATTATAAGTTGGTGCTGTTCCATCATATTCTACATTCTGTTCAGAAGCCTGTGGAACAGTTTCATGAGCCTTTAATATAAATGTCTTAATAACATTAGTGAAGCCAAGCTTATCTTTTGCTACAATTCTATAAGTCTTACCAGCTTTCCAGTCGGCATAATCTTCATCGCCAACCTGACCAAGAGTTATTTCTCCAAAATTGCCGGCTGTAACACCTGTTGTGCCATCAAAAGGAATAAGATTGGTGCTAGTACCTACTTTATAGTATATACTAGGATCATCGAAACCTGCACCACTGTTACTGCTGATTGAAGTCAAATCAAGCTTTAATGTCTTAACGGTTTGAGGATTATAGATGAAATTAGTCTCGTAAGTATTTCCACTTTCAAGATAATCACCAGAAGCAGTAGAACTTGCCAGAGTTGCGTTGTTTCCAGTCTGAGTTTGAGGTCTTCCTGTTACAGCACCTAATGGCAGATATGTAACATTATGAACACCATCTCTTGTCCACAAATAATAGCTTGATGGATAATACGGATGAGTAAGAGTATGTACAGAAATATTACCAAGTTCATCCATATACCATACAAAGATGAATGTTGTAGATGATGTAATTTTTGAAATATCAATAGGAACGTTTTCAATCTTTCCGTTTCCATCACCAGCAACAGTAACTGAATATCTTTGCCAGCTTTCACTATCCAAAACTGGTTCTTCAACAGAGTTATAAGTAATAGCACACCAGAGATAATCAGATGGTAACTTGCTGCGATCTATAGGAAGTGTAAGTTTTGCTCCGTCGGCAATCTTATAATGAGTACTATTATATTGCTCTAAATAATCATCAATATCATCGAACATGTATTTATTATTATTACTTGTATAACTTCCAAAGCCTTTAATAACAGTAGAATTATATTCAAGATCCGATACAAGATAATTTGTATAAGGAATACTTATCTCGCTATAAATCTGAGGAACACTTGAATGAGGCTTAAATCTGAATCGTTTAAGGCGTGCAGAAATGTTTCCTACTCTATCTTTTGCATATATATCGTAAACAACATCTGTTTCACCAGCCGGGATTTCTGCAGGAAGATCAATTATATAATAAGTTGTCTGTTCACCTGTCTGACTGTTGGTTACAACTTCAATCTTTGTTAATTCGCCATCTTCGGTTACATTCTTATAGTATAAGTGATCTGTAAACAATCCTACACCATTATTTGAAGAATCAAAGTCGGTAATTCCGGAAGTAATTCTTAACTGTTCTACATAAGTAGGGCTGTAACTAACATAGAAAGAACCTTCATCATCATAATCATCTTCTATTGTATATGTACCTGGCTGAGAGCTTAAAGCCCGCTGGATCTTATCCATATCTTCGCCCCAGAACGTATTATAACTTGCAAGACTACCTGTTGGGCCCCAATGATCCCACATCCAGCAGTTATCAATTACCGGAATGTCGTCTATTTCATAATGATATGTAAGGTTGTGTACACAAATATTGTTGATTTCATCCTTGAACCATACAAAGATGAAGGTTGGCTTTGACTTATTCTTTGAAAGGCTAGCCATATCAACAGAAATTGTCTGTGTTCCGCTTGTTGATGTAACATTTGTAGCACGATTCCAATCATCGTCGTCGGCAGAAGGAACTGCAAAGTCTTCAATATTATCTGCAGTATAATACTTAACTGCATAGAAGAGCTTTTCTGATGGCAGATCTGCTACAGGTACTGTAAAGCTTACAGTAGTATCAGTTGTTGTAAATACACGTGTTCCACTGTTTTCTGTAATCTTTTCAATATTTTCTGGTGTTGCATAATCTGTTGCATTTTCTTGTGAATCTACAGCAGCAAAGCCTTTTACAACTGCATTATTATATTGTGGTCTTTTTTCTGTTGCGATACCAGAATAAGTTACATCTTCATCCACAACTTCCGGAACAGTTCCAAATGGTTTGAAGACAAAGGTCTTGAGTAAAGCAGAAATGTGACCAACACGATCCTTTGCATATATTTCATAAGTTACTGTTGAACGATCTTCGAAATTAAGAATTATGTTGTCGCGGTTTTCATCATTAATTAAGTGATATTCTTCACTACCGGAAACTTTGTAATAAAGATGGCGTGCATCAAGACCAATACCTACGCTAGTGTCGGTCTGTACTTCGTCACCAATATAATTATCTATAACGTTTGAAGTAAGATTAAGCTTCTTTACATAGGCTGGGTTATAGATAACTGTAACAGTTGTGTTTTCAACAGATGGATCTTCTATTTCTTCAAAATAATGACCCCAAGAATCTGTATCTGTTGTGTTTGTTGCAGAAGTTCCATCATCTAATAACAAGTCATAATCAATTGTTCCCTTAGGATTTGTTGTATCCTTCATCCACTTATTTACGCTTGTTCCAGGATATGGCAGGTTGTAAACTTTTGTGTTTCCAATTGCATCACGATACCATACATAAATTAATGTTGGAGCTGTTCTGCTGTCCGAAATCTGATTCAAAGCAATTTCGACATTTTCGAGCTTCTGGCTTGTTCCTACATCTACTGCGCTAGACCAACTTTCTGGTACTGTCGTGTTATTATTGTAAGTTATCTTATAGTGAACATCTTTAGATGCAGCAGGCAAAGAAGAGGCCTGTACCGGCAGTGTGAAATGAGCAGAGTCGCCTGTAAATACGCGAACATCGTAAGCTGTATCACCCTGACCTATTGTAAGTGCATTTTCATAAACGTCCGTATTTTCCAATGCATAATTTGTTGGATCTGCCTGTTCAAGTGTTGTACCCAAAGCAGGTTTAATTGAATACGGAATAAATACAAATGTCTTGAGAAGCTCTGACTGTCTTCCAACCTTGTCTTTTGCATAAATCTGGTATGTTGTCTGCTGGTTTGCTGTAAGGGCAGACAAATCAATTGTATCACTTGTTACTGGTACAAGTTCTCCGTCTCCTATCTTATAGTACAGATAATCAGCGGCAATATCCGAAACTGGATCTGTTACGTTTGTATTAAGGACAATCGTATCAACATAATCCGGATTATAAGTTACTGTTGTTGTTCCGGCACCAGGGTTGGCTAAATCTGAATGCTCAAGAATATATGTTCCAAGTGTCGTTCCCTGTGTCTGAACTGCAGTTACATCATCCTTCTTAAGTATACTTGCGGCAATTGTTCCTGTCGGTCCGATTGTATCCGGCTTAAAGATAAAGGTCTTTAATACGCCTGTAGTGTTATAAACCTTATCCTTTGCATAAATCTTATATGTTGTTGTTACGTTTTCGGTAAGTCCTGTCAAATCAATTGTTGCATTTTCAATTAATGTAAGTTCACCGTTTCCAACCTGATAATAAAGGTGGTTATCAAACAAT
>JAGCTZ010000048.1 GCA_017963165.1 Treponema sp. | reverse complement strand
GAATGCTTCCCAGTCAGCTGTTATGATTGAGAACGGAATTGTCGGCATACCGTCGATTTTCGGATATTTCTTGTAGTAAGCTTCGATGAGGTCGAAATATTCATCAATTGTCTTAATCTTTGGATAGTTGAATTCTTTGAGAACTGCTTTCTGAATCCACCAACCATTCTGGTTGTAGTATGTATCAGATGGAATTCCATCAATTACACCGTAGTTTGGAAGAGAGTAAATGTGCTCTTTTACGATATTGCCCTTTTCATCTTTTTCAGAATCTTGGTCAATCATCTTTTTCCAAGCTGATTCATAATGCTTTCTTAAGTTAGGAGCATATTTTTCTACGAGTGGCTTAAGGTCGCGGAGACAACCTGCACCCTGGAATTTTTCTGAATCTACTTCTACGAGATCAGGAAGGTCTCCTGATGCAATAAGTAAACCAATTTTCTGGTCTTTGTCACCAACGAGGATATCCCAAGAGAATGTTACACCGAAATTATCCTCAATCCATTTGTAAGTCTTGTTGTCAGCAGGCGGCTGTTCACGCTGCTGGATAGTAAAAACCGAGATGTTAAGAGCATCTTTTTTGCCATTAGAAGATCCGCCCTTGCATCCTATAAAGCTCAATGCCAGGACAGCTGCTACAGCAACTAATACGATTTTTTTCATGTTTCCTCCATAAATCCTTTATGTAATAATGATAAACGCATGTAAAACGTTTTACAAATAGGTAAAAATTCTTACAAAAAACCTCGTACTTTAATAACTATACATAATAAAAGTAATTATTCCTTGTTTTTTCATAACGAAACATTTTTACAGCAATCTTTAACACAAAAGTCTAAAAACACTAAACAAAATAAAAGGCCAAAAACACTTTTCCACACAAACACTATATACTTATATAGCCATACAACATTTATCTGCTATATTTTTTTATAGAAATTAACGATTTCTACTTGCCCACATTTTTTAATTCAAATAATATGAACACATCAATTTTGAACAGATTTACAGGAGATATATATGGTTGTAGTTATCAAGAAAAACCCGGACGAGACACAGTTTACAAATTTGAAGAACTGGCTGACAAGTCTCGGTGTAAAAATCCACACAAGTGAAGGTGAAAATTCTATCGTTCTTGGTCTTGTCGGAGACACAACGACAGTTGACATTGACTTAGTACGTTCTCTCGACATCGTAGAAGATGTAAAGCGCATACAGGAACCATACAAAAACGCAAACAGAAAATTTCATCCGCAAGACAGCGTAATAGACGTAAACGGCGTCAAATTCGGCGGCGGTTCTTTCAATATAATAGCAGGACCTTGCTCAGTTGAGTCTGAAGAACAGGTCGTAAGCATCGCAAAGCAGGTTAAAGCCTCTGGTGCAACGATGCTCCGCGGCGGTGCATTCAAGCCGCGTACATCGCCCTACTCTTTTCAGGGTCTCGGCGCAAACGGTATTGAGTACCTTTTAAAAGCAAAAGAAGCGACAGGTCTTCCTATTGTTTCAGAAATCATGGAATTCTCGCAGCTTCCGCTTTTTGATGACGTAGATCTGATTCAGGTTGGTGCACGCAACATGCAGAACTTTGAACTTTTAAAAGAACTTGGTCACACAAAAAAGCCTATTCTGCTTAAGCGCGGCCTTGCAAACACAATTCAAGAACTTCTGATGAGCGTTGAGTACATCATGGCTGGCGGCAACGAGAACGTAATCCTTTGCGAGCGCGGTATCCGCACTTTTGAAACTGCAACAAGAAACACACTCGACATTTCTGCTATTCCTGTTTTGAAAAAGCAGACGCACCTTCCGATTGTAATTGACCCAAGCCACGCATGCGGTATTTCAGCTTATGTAAAACCTCTTGCAATGGCAGCAACAGCCGCCGGTGCAGACGGTCTTATGATTGAAGTGCACAACGACCCGCAGCATGCGCTCTGTGACGGTGCACAGTCGCTTACACCACAGGTTTTTGACGATGTGGCAAAATGCTGCTTTGCAATCAGACCATACGCTTACAAAGCTTAAGTTTGGAGAAAATTCATGATAATTGGAATTGTAGGTTTAGGTCTTATCGGCGGCTCGGTCGCAAAAGCAATAAAGCACAGTACGCCACATACAGTTTTGGGAAGGGATATTCTTGAACCAGTTTTAAGAAAGGCTATTCTTTTAGATGCAATTGATGATTCTCTTACAGATGAAAAGCTCTCAATCTGCGACATTATTATAATTGCAACATACCCTGGTATCTGTATTGATTTTGTAAAGAATAATTATACGAGATTCAAGAAGAATGTAATCGTCATGGACTGTTGCGGCATAAAGCAAGTTGTCTGCGACGAGCTTTTCCCGCTTGCAAAGGAAAATGACTTTACGTTTATAGGCGCACACCCCATGGCAGGGCTTGAATATTCAGGTTTTGACAACGCACAGCGCAAGCTTTTCAACAATGCATCGATTATACT
>JAGCTZ010000003.1 GCA_017963165.1 Treponema sp. | reverse complement strand
TTGCTTTGCCCTAAATGTGAAGAAATAACAGAAGGAAAAGGTTCAGAAATATGTACTGCAACAGTGGATTTGATTACATGTCAAAAATGTAATCAAACTTTTAAATGTGCAGGATGTTTCTCAAAAGGAAAAGCATTTAAAAAATTGTTTAGAAAAGATTTGCCTGATGATTTACCTGATGAGGAAATATCATTTCGTATTCCATTTGATATAGCAAAGTATTTTCACAGTAATGATCGTACCGGAATTAAAAACAAATAAAAAATTGAAATTCGATTATAGGAGAATAAATAATGAATAAAGGAAAAATAATTACAGCTGCTCTAATGACAGTATTCTGTACCATAATGTTTTGTAGTTGTTCTTTGATTTATGAGTTTATAGAACCTTCAAGGAGAACAACAGAAAAAAATATAAAAAAGTTAAGCAAAGCATGGGATAAGGAATATAAGGATGCCTATGAGTTACTGGCACCTATACTTAAAGATGACGGAATGAGTAGCAGCTCAAACAAAAAAATTGTTTTGATATGCACAAACGATGCAGGGCTGTCAAAAGCAGAAAAACAGACAATAGAGAAAGCCGCTACTGAATATAATGCAAATATTAAAAATGAAAGGGATACACTTCAAAGCCGATTAAATAAGGTTGAAGCAGAATTGAATAAAGTCTTTATGGGACAAAAGGAGAAAGATCAATATAGAAAAGAACAGTCTGAACTAAAGAAGCGGATTGAAGCTTTAGGGAAACCGTTGACTGCTGCAGAAATTGAAGGCAAATATTTGGAAGAAATTACAAAGTTCAAGAAGAGTCTAAATGAAAAAAACATTGTTTTTGTAGACCGTTCCCAGCTGGAAGGTGTGATGAAAGAACATGCTTTTCAGTTGAATGACTGGTCAGATGAAAACAAGACGACAGAACTTGGGCATGTACTCAATGCACATGGATTTATAACCTTTGTATTACATGGTATAAAAATAAATAATAACAAGGCAGATGTTGATGTTGTAGCAGAAATATTAGATATAAACACAATGCAAAAAAACACCATCACCTACTCTGGTGATGCGTTGAAAATGTTTGAATCTGTATTAACAGATGTTAGTCAGATTCCAAGAATAATCAAGTTTGATGATATCAGGCAGTCTGCTGTTGAATACACCCGTGATACGCTCAAATATGTTACGCCGTTTTCACGCTCTTCATTTGCACCAAAGCCTGCTGCACCTGATGATAAAATTTCACAAACCATTGCAAATATAGACGAAATTGAGCTGGATGTAGAGTCTGGTAGCTGTTATGTACGCTTTTTAGACGGAGAGGAAGAAAGCGGTTCTCTGAAAATGACAGTAAACGATCCTAGAGTTGTCGCGCCAGAATCAGCAGGTGCGAACCATAAGTTAGATTTATTACCTGCAGAGAATGTCGCAATACCTTACGTCACTTTAGATTCCTTACCAATAAATGTAGATAAAGGCATAGAACATTATGGGTTTGACGCTGGTGACTACGCAGGTAAAAAGGACAATATGCACTTCAAGGTAGGAGGTTACGATTTTTATGCTGTAAATAAGTCAACATTTCTTGCCGGTACAATCCGCATTAAAACAAAGTCGCTTAATCTTTCTTGCAATATGTACCGTAACTACGAAGTTGGTGATGCTTATATAGATTATTATAAAGATGGTTACATAAAATACTACGGCGACCAGTTTGTCTTGGATTATAAGGCAGACAACGATGACGAAACAGGCAGACACTACTTTGCGTTCTTTGATGTAGTGGAATAATCATAAACTTCTGGAGGAAGACATGAACTTTAAGAAAATCCTTTTTGCCGTTTTTGCGGTGTTTGCGGCGGCTGCCCTGTCGGCTCAGACGGTAGCAATTCTTGACTTTGACACGGAAGACAAGCAGTATGCAGACCGCATGCCTATTCTGACTGACACTTTCCGTGCCGAGATGAGCAACTCGGCATCTCTTACGGTGGTTGACCGCAAGAACACAAACGCTGTCCTTGCAGAGATTGCGCGTTCGCAGACTTCCGACTACATGTCGCAGGACAATGTAAAGCAGATCGGCAAGATGCTCAATGTTGACTACATCGTGGTAGGTCACGTCAAAGAGATTGCAGACGACCCTGAGACAATTACAAAAGAGTACACAACCGTAACTCAAAAAACAGGCGGAATTTCTGGTATGCTTTTCGGCGACGATGCGAAAAAGACTAGAACAACAACCGAGACCCGCGATGTTGTTACGCAGAACAAGCTTATTCAGATTGTAGTGCAGATGATTGACGTAGAGACTTCAGGCACAATCGCATCTTCTCACAAAGAGATAAAGAAGTGGTCTGAGTTCAATTCAGTAGTCACGGGTCTTGCAAAGCCGCTGCTTGATGCAGGCGTCGGCGTCGGCAAAATCAAGAAGGTAAACGAGGGCATGTTCAACGGTGTCTGGGAGTGCGAGCTTGTAAACGGCGGCATTACAGACATCTATACACTTGAGTTTGTTGACGACACAACAGTAGAGGTTGAAATCGAAAGCATTGACCGCCGCGGCAAGAGCACCAAGTCTAAGGGCACAGGCCGCTGGCGCTATAACTCTCAGGAAAAAGTCTTTGTGCTCACGGCAAACCGCCTGAGCGGCAATGTTGCGCATATTACAAGACTCAGCTGGAAG
>JAGCTZ010000047.1 GCA_017963165.1 Treponema sp. | reverse complement strand
GACTCTGACCGTCAGCCCTCATAAAAATGCTTTATTGATCAATGAGATCGGCTCACAGATTTCAGAAACTGACGAAAACAAACAAGTTTGCTGGCTTCCATCTGATTTCAAAAAGAAAAACGGCTTTAAACGCAGCCTTGAACTAAGCGCCGAATACGACTTATACCGCCAGGATTACTGCGGCTGTATCTATTCACGTCACCAACCTCATCAGCAATAATATAGAAAATTTCTTCACAAATAAAAATTCTCATGTTATAATTTCTATAAATAGAATCAACAGCAAAAAAAGTAACATGAGGAGTTTATTATGGCAAAGAAAAAAATTTCATTAAGGACAGAACTTTTAGTCGGTACCATTGGTTCAATGGTTATCATCACTGCATTTTTGATTTTCTGTTTCAGATTTGTAATGAACAGAATAATTGCCACAACAACTGTTAATTCTGTAAATCAAACAATGGCAACCTTGAACAAAGAAGTCGGAGGAGTTCTTGGTGAATACAACGACCTTGTTGTAAGTCTTTCCAACGGTATAACTTATCTTGAACCACGCGAAAAAATCGGTGACCTTGTAAACGGCATGGGTAAAAATATGATTGATAACACCATGCTTTATTACGCTACTTATGAAAACATATGGGAAGGCGGTGCGCTTTTTACAAGCATTGGCTGGATGCCTCCAGACGATTTTGATATGCAGTCGCGTTTGTGGCATCAGAATGCTGTAAACGATCAGACAAAAGTTTGTTACACAGAACCTTATGTCGATGCAAATACAGGTCTTCTGAATATTACTTTGAGTTACCGTGTTCTTGATCCAAACGGCAAACTCATTGGTATTGCCGCTGCAGATATTGTTCTTGATGCTTTAAGCGAATCGGTTAAGAATATCAAGCTTTCTACAAACAGTCAGATTCATATTATTACAAAAGAAGGTCTTTATCTTACAAACGATAATTTTGACAGTATCATGACCGAAAATTATTTTGATTCTATACAGCTCACCAAATTTTCAAAAGAAGAATATCTTGATGGAACTCCAAAAGCATATACAGAAGGCAATTCTTTTTATGGTGTATGCCCTATTGAAAACACAGAATGGTTTATTGTTGTAGAAGGTCCTTCTACAGATTTCTCCGGCGAATTCGAAAAGCTTTTTTTGTATACAATTATGGGTCTTGTAGTAATCGCCGTAATCATGATTGTTATTTTCTTAATTCTTTCTACACGAGTTTCACGAAGCTTTAAGGTTATTGCTTCCGGTTGTGAACTTATGGCAATGGGTGATTATTCTGAACGATATCCTGACTATATTACAAAAGAAGCCTCTCTTCTTGCAAACGGCTTTAATCTTGTAACTGAACGGCTTGAAGGAAACATAAACAGTATGAAGCAGTCAAAGGTTTCGCTTAATGAAGCCGGAGGAAAGCTCAGCAGTACAATCGAAGCCCTTATGTCCTCTATTGTTCAGATTGGTGCCAGCATCAGTAATACCGGTATGAACCTTAGAAATCAAACAGACAGTGTTTCACAAAGTGCAGAAAGTATTTCTAAGATTCTTGATATGATTCATAAACTCGAAGAACTGGTTGAAACACAGGGCAAAGCTGTTCAGGGAGCTTCGACTGCCGTTGAAGAAATGGTAGGCAACATAAACGAAGTAGATAAATCTGTAGATAAGATGGCTCATTCTTTTGGTATTCTTGATGACACTGCACAAAACGGTGTACAAACTCAAAATGAATTGCAGAAGCAGATTATTGAAATTGAAAATCAATCTAAACTGTTAAGCGAAGCTAACAAGGTTATTGCAAATATTGCCGGACAGACAAACCTTCTTGCTATGAATGCCGCAATCGAAGCTGCACATGCCGGTGACGCCGGACAAGGCTTTGCAGTAGTTGCCGATGAAATCAGAAAGCTTAGTGAAACTTCTTCTGCTCAGTCAAAGACAATTGGTGCTCAGCTTAAGAGTATTCAGGCCGCAATTAATATGGTTGTACAGGCTACACAACATGGTGTTCAGGATTATGCAAATCTTTCAAAAGAGATTCGCGAAACAGATAATCTTGTTCAGCAGATTAAAGCAGCCATGACAGAACAGCAGCAGGGTTCTTCACAGATTCTTGATGCACTTGGCGATATGAACGAAAGTACTCAGCAGGTTCAGAATGCTTCGCAGGAAATTACAACTGCCAGCAAAGCCATCATTAACGATGTTGAAATTTTGCAGAATGAAACAAAGGTTATGGGGCAGAGTATGGATGAAATGGGCTTAAGCGCAGACAGAATGCAGGATGCCGGTTTGACCCTTGCGGGAGTTTCTAAAGCAGTAGAAGCATCAATCGAAGAAATGGGCAAGCAGATAGATTTGTTTGAAGCCGAATAGGTGTGTAAAACCGCTGGCGACCTAAATTCTATAATAAACTAAAAAATTACGAAAGTAATTTTTTGGTTTACTTCTCTAGGGCAATATGTAATTCCCGACTAAAACAAATTCAATAATCTTTTAATCTGGAAAAACTATACCATTATTAATTCAAAGAATATATATCATTCATTAGTTTAATAAGACTACATCCCATTGCATTTGCAAGATTTACAGGTACAGCATTACCAATTTGTTTATATTGACTAGAAAGATTTCCAGAAAAAAACCAATTATCAGGAAATGTTTGAATTCTGGCATATTCCCTTATAGTCAAAGGCCTTGTTTCAAGTGGATGGCATCTTTCCGTTTGTTTTTGGGCAGGTGCACAAGTTAATGTTAAAGATGGTTCATCTAAAGAAAGCCTTCTTGCCATACCTGTTTTACCACCACCAAGGAAATAACTTCCTTTCATAAATTCACGCTGTAAATCATCTGGAAGATCTTTCCAATTTCCACCTTGGGGAACCAATGAAAGTATTTCTTTTTTCCTTTCTGGATACTTTTGACCTTCACTTTTAGGAACATCAGAGTCAAAAAGTTCTCCTTTGTAAAAGGCATCCCTAAGAGTCATTACTCTATAATAAGGGCTTGGCCAACAAAATGAAACTTTATCTGCTAAATCTTTTCTTATTCCTACCAAAAAGATTCTTTCTCTTTTTTGAGGAACTTTATACATAACGGCTTTCAATACTCGTGGAGGAACTAAATAATAACCTAATTCATCTATAACTTTGGAAATAGTTTCAAAAGTTCTACCATTATCATGCGAAAAGAGTCCTTTTACATTTTCACCAAGAAAAACTTTTGGTTGTATTTCCTTTACTGCCCTTGCTAATTCAAAAAAAAGAGTTCCACGAGCATCTTCAAATCCTTTTTGATTACCTGCGTAGGAAAATGCCTGGCATGGAAATCCTCCTGAAACGAAATCAACAATACCTTTGTATTTAGAAAAATCAACATTATGGACATCTGATTCAATTATTTCTGAATTCTTAAAATTTTTCCTAAGTGTTTCACAGGCATCCTTATCAAATTCATTTAATGCAATATGATTAAAACCTGCATTTTCTAGTCCTAATGCTAAACCACCAGCACCTGCAAAAAGTTCAATACTCTTATATTCATGCAGAGGTTTTATAGCATGTTCTTTATCCCAATTAGAATGAGCCATCAACTTTGTGTCTGGAAAATCCAAAGTTTCAAAATTAAAATATTGATACTTTTTATCAAATGAAATTGGTTTTATTCTACCACAGGCAACCCATGAATGGACGGTAGCATTAGACACTCCGAGAACACTTGCTAAATTTACAGAACTAATAACAGGTTTCATCATAGTTCATCAAATCCTTCATAAGTTCTGAAGGCCAAAAGGTATAAGCCCTTCAATGTATCTGGAGAAATCTCATTAAGTTCTTCAAAAACTGTGTTTGTATTCTTTTCTAGAGTTGCTTCATTTATTACATCATCAATAATATCTGGCAATCTTTGACATAATCGGAAGAAAGCATTTTTTTGTCCAAATACAAAATCATAAAACTTATCCATAGAAATTCTACGAATTCTTTCATGCGAATAATTATGACCATCAACTCTATTTGACCAAACTATATCTTGAGAGTGTTTAGCTATTACTTCTACTAGATAACAAGTTGCCTTATCATCTCTTAATATTTTATTCTGCATACGAATATATGTCTTTTGCGAAGAAGATGAATTCATAGTATTATGTTTGTTCTTTACTTCACAGAAAATATGTCTTTCATGATTAGTTACATCAAAACTATCATCTTCACCATTATGTGGGACAGTCCATCCATTCTTAGCATATTTAAAAATATTCTGATGAAAATATCCTATATTATTTGAATTTGTTTTATCTATCTGTCGAATACATTCATTCTCAATTGTCTGCTTTAAAGTTTGATTATAAATCTTAGAATCAAAAGTAAGCTTAATAGGATCTATTATGTTTGAATTGAATGAATTCAAATCAATATGATAACGATATTTCGAAACAGTCTCTTTTACATGTTTGAAAATGTCTTCATCAGATATAAAACCTAATTTGTATTCTCTCATAACTTTTATTATATTTCATTCTTTTTCTTTTTTCTATATTTAATTATCTATATATTTAAGAGAATTTAATTTTTTGTTATTGAATAATTAGCGAGGTTTTAGGGGCAGAGCCCCTAGGAGAAAGGGGTGTGGTGAAGATCAAAGGTCTGAACCCAGGGGGAAGGCTTTCCCCCTCAATCTTCATAAAACCTGGTACCTGCTATCCCCTATTTACTATTCCCTATTCCTTAATTTTTCACTAAAATACTCTCATATCTAAAAAAAGGTAAGGCTAAAAATTGCTTTCGCAATTTTTTTAACGCCTTGCTATAGAACACCGGCCGCCAGCGGCCTCACACAGGAGCTCCTTATGCTTTTTTCACCAGTAGAAATTCAAGAAACTGTAAATATGTTCATGCGCCAGAAGCTTGATATCCGTTGTATTACTATGGGTATTTCACTTTTGGATTGTGCAGATTCAGACGCAAAACGCGCCTGCGATAAAATCTATGACAAAATTATGAAAAAGGCAGGCAACCTTGTAAAAGTTGGTCAGGATATTGAAAAGGAATTTGGTGTTCCTATTATTAATAAACGCATTTCTGTTACACCAATTGCCCTTGTAGCAGGAGCAAGCAACGCCACAAGTTATGTTGATTACTGTAAAACATTGAACCGCGCTGCTGCCGACCTTGGCGTAAACTTTTTGGGTGGCTTTAGTGCACTTGTTCAAAAAGGAATCACGCCTGCAGACCGCATTTTAATTGAATCTATTCCGGAAGCTCTGAGCGTAACAAACTGTGTATGTTCAAGCGTAAACGTGGGAACTACAAAGAACGGAATTAACATGGATGCCGTAAAGCTCATGGGAGAAACAATTGTCAAAACCGCAGAACGTTCTAAAACTTGTGATGTAAACGGCTGTGCAAAGCTTGTTGTTTTCTGTAATGCCCCGGAAGATAATCCGTTTATGGCTGGTGCTTTCCATGGTCCTGGAGAAGGAGACAGCGTAATCAACGTTGGTGTTTCTGGTCCTGGTGTAATTCTTGCTGCTGCCCGCGAATACAAAGGTCAGCCAATAAATGTCCTTGCAGATGGAATTAAAAAGATGGCATTTAAGATTACGCGTATGGGTCAGCTTGTTGGAAGCGAAGCCGCAAAACGCCTTAATACAAACTTTGGTATTCTTGATTTGTCTCTTGCCCCTACTCCAGCTGTCGGCGATTCTGTTGCACGCATTCTTGAAGAAATTGGTATTGAAGGCTGCGGCGCCCCTGGAACAACTGCCGCTCTTGCAATGCTCACCGATATGGTAAAGAAAGGCGGTGTAATGGCAAGTACAAACGTTGGTGGTTTGAGCGGTGCCTTTATTCCTGTTTCAGAAGACGAAGGAATGATAAACGCTGTAAAACAGGGTTCTATCTGTCTTGAAAAGCTCGAAGCAATGACAACAGTTTGTTCTGTAGGTCTTGATATGATTGCCATTCCGGGTGATACTCCGGCTACAACTATCAGCGGTATTCTTGCAGATGAGTTTGCAATTGGTATGGTAAACAATAAAACAACCGCCTGCCGTTTGATTCCTGCTCCTGGTAAAAAGGCTGGTGACTGGGTTGAATTTGGCGGCTTGCTCGGTGGCTGTCCTGTAATGCCTGTAAGCAAATTCGGCTGCGCAGATTTCATCAACCGCGGCGGTAAGATTCCGGCACCGATTCATTCGTTCAGGAATTAGACTGTGGTCACTAAGCTTGCATTCGGGGTCCCTGAGCCTGTCGAAGGGGGAAAGTCTTCCCCCTGGGTTCAGCCAGTAAACTGTCTTCACCACGCCCCCTTCTCCTAGGGCTCTGCCCTAAAACCCGCAAAGAATTATTTTCCCCGCCCACCCGCCCCCACCTCCAATTCAATTTTGGTTGTTTTTTTCTCTAATTCAATTTTGGTTGTTTTTTTCTCTATTGACAAATCAAATCATTAT
>JAGCTZ010000046.1 GCA_017963165.1 Treponema sp. | reverse complement strand
TGCTTTGCTTTGCTTTGCTTTGCTCGCGCTACCCGTATTTTAAATAATCAACTTACATTACAAATATTCTCAAAAAAGGCTGTATGCAGCAAATCACGTTATTCTTGTCTGCATACAGCCTTTTTTTTGTTTACTCAGGTTAATAAAGTCGGCATTGACCGGCTTTGTTTTTCTGCTCGTTGAGCGGATAAAAAAAATAGAAGGAAGGAGAATATATGTCAATAATAAAAGGTGCTTTTAAGCTTATGACAGGGCATATTACTGAAGGTGGTGATGAAATTTTTGATACTACTGTCGGCTACGCAAAAAAAGGTGCAGCAGCAATGGGAAAAGGTATTGTAAAAGGTGTAAAACATCTTGCATCTTCTGCAAAAAAATCAATGGAAGAAGATGAAGAATACGAAGAATTCGAAAGTGAGGATGAAGAAGACGAATAAAACGAACTGAAATCAATCAGCTCTGCACAAAGCTATAGTTGATTCTTACCGTTCGTTGGGCAGATAAAAACACAAAAGGAAGGAAAGAATTTATGCCAAACGCAAGAAACTTGCCAAGTCCAATGTGTCCTAGTTGTGCTTATTATGAGTTTCACAGAGGACAAAGCTCACCACATTATTGCAAGAATGCAGGCAGTTTTACAAATTACAGTAAAATTGGTCAGAATCCTGACTCTGCTGGTACTGCGTCAACTTGTAAAACTTTTAAACCTTCTTAATTTTTTCGCTGTTTATTCGTTATTGTTAGAAAAAGTGAGGATGAAGAGGACGAATAAAACGAACTGAAATCAATCAGCTCTGCACAAAGCTATAGTTGATTATACCGCTCGTTGGGCGGATAAAAATACAAAAGAAAGGAGAAAAAAATGGCTTATACAAAACCACAGGTAATCGCACAGAATAATACTTCTGGCAGCTATGCAGCTGGATGTCCTGCAAAAAGCACTGGAGCCGGTTATTGCAAACAATGTGAACGCACAAGATAGATTGCGTTTTTAGTTATGGTAGGCAAAGCCCCGCCATGTAAAACAATGTGGGCTGAACTTTTTTGGAGATTTTATATGGACATAAATGTAGGTATTAATGAATGTGGTGAAAATAAATATCCTTGCGTCATAAAAATTGAAAATAATTCTGTCCGTGTTTTATACAATGGAATGGATTTAATGGCAAAAACAAGTTTAGATGAATCAATTTTACCGGAAGAATTAATTTTTGGTGATGTAGAAAAAAGATTGGAAGAATTAGCAAGACAGTGGATAGGCTCGTATTTGGATAGAGCTGTGAAAAAAATAGAAAAGAGATAAAAAATGTTTTACCGTCAGAAAAAAGATACTTACATCAGAAATTACGATGGACTTGGATACATTACAAGTACAGGAATATTTAACGACCGTGTTGTGAACGAAAGCGGCACTGTATTTTTGTGCGCCTTAAGCCGCAAGCCGCAGACCCTTGATGAGCTGGCGGACAAAATTCTACCTCAGTTTGTTGGCGTTGACCGAGAGACAATACTTGCTGATGCACAAGAGTTTTACGATGCTCTTGTTGCAGACGGCTTCATCGTAAAAGGCGAAACCGAGACTGAATTAAATATGGCAGATACAGGCTTTACTTACAAAGATGTTCAGCCAAAGACTATCCGCGAAGATTTTACACCAACAATCCAGCGTGCGGATAGTGATACACAGGAGTTTTTGGAAAAGCATTTCAACGGAAAGCCTCATCTTACAAGTTTCCAGATTGAGCTTACTAGCAAATGCAACGAACGTTGTGTGCATTGTTATATTCCACACAAATTCAAGCTGTACAATATCACCGACGAGCTGTATTTCAATACGCTTGTGCAGCTTTCAAAGATGGGTGTTCTTTCTGTTACACTTAGTGGCGGCGAGCCAATGATGCATCCGCATTTCAAGGAATATCTTCGGACAGCCAAGAATTACGATTTTTATGTAAACATCCTCAGCAATCTTACGCTTCTTGATGATGAGACAATTCAAATAATGAAGGAAAGCAACGTTTCTTCAGTTCAAGTCTCTCTATATTCAATGATACCGGAACATCACGATGCAATAACAAAATTGCCAGGAAGTTTTGAAAAAACAAAAAATGCTATATTGCGCCTTATAGAAAATGACATTCCCCTTCATGTAAGCTGCCCTACGATGAAAGGCAATAAAGATGATTTTGGTGATGTAATGAGGTGGTGTCACGAACATAAAATCCGTGCCCAGACCGACTACATCATGATGGCGCAGTATAATCACGAAACAGAAAATCTTGCAAACCGCCTTAGCATTGACGAAGCTGGTAAAGTAATCAGCGATATTATGGCAGATGACTTGGAGTATCAGGATTCAATTCTTGCTCCCGATTTTATTCAACACTGTAATGAGGCTCAATTCAATCCTGAACGTCGTCTTTGTGGCGTAGGCATTTCTTCATGTTGCATGATTGCAAATGGCAATGTCTATCCATGTGCAGGCTGGCAGGAGATGGTTTTGGGCAACCTTAACGAAACACCGTTGCAGGAAATCTGGGATAACAGCGAAAAAATAAAGTGGCTTCGCGGCTTGAAGATGAAGGATTTGGGTCACGGTGAGTGCTGCAAGTGCGACAAGGCTGCTTTCTGTGCTCCTTGCATGGTGCGCAATGCAAATGAATCGCCAACTGGAGATCCGCTTGAGATAAACCGCCACTTCTGTGCGGTAGCTCAAAAGAACAAGGAAATTGTGCTTGAGTGGCGTGAAAAGCACTTAAGAAAATAGCATGAAAAGAATTATAATATATATTTCAATCATTTTTATTTCACTGATGTTTACATCTTGTTCAATACTTATCGGCGAAGAAGAATTTACAGCTGGTAACGTTTTTGAGAGTATTGTGATTGATTTGATTGGATTTTTTTTCATGAAATCTATTAAAAAACGGCTGATAACTGGTGAACATCCTAATTTTATTATATTGCCGCTTATTTTGCTGGTTGAATGGGCGTTTTTGATTTATTTCCTTATATACAAGCCGTATGATTTTTTCATTCTCTTAGTTTTGGTATTTTTACCTAAATTAAAAGAAGTATTTCAAGGCTTGGTTTATCGGTTTAAGCACATAAAGGGCGGGCATACTTCTGAACAAAAAAAGGAATTTAAAGATGCAAATGTACCTGAAGAAATTCCTGCAGTGAATACAGTAAAAAAACAAACGCAGCAAAGAACTTCCACGGCAACAAAAAGAAAGTCTGCAAAACCAAAGAAGTCTGCTACTGAAGCGAAACCCAATATACCTAAGAACACTGCAAATTCAGTTATTGAAGTCAAGCAAACAGAAGAAAAGCGCAAAATCCAAAAAGAGACATATAAGGCTGAGATTGCACAAAAGAAAGCAGCTCTTGAACAGCTGGAAACTGATATAGCTGAAAAGAAAACACAGAGCGATTCTCTCGGTTCAGATGCAATGGCAATTATGCAAAAAGCAAAAATTGACAACGAAATAAAAGCTCTGAAACTGCAAATTGATGCAGCAAAAAATGTAATTATGCAACTTGAAAATAAAAATCTGTCGGAGGAATAATTATGGCTATGGTAGAAGATGATTTTGATGATGGTAATTCTGAAAATTATGATTGTTATCATATTGATACAATACCTTTTCCTGAAGAATCTACACATTATGTAGAAGATATGGATTTCTGTCGGTATTGTCATGTACCAATACTTCGCGAAGAAAAATTTTGCCGTATGTGCGGTATGCCGATTTATGGATCAAAAAAGAAGTGCGTTAATTGTGACTCAGAATTGTCTGTGAACGATAAATTCTGCTCTAAATGCGGTGTGTTGCAAGAAGCTATTGAAGATGATAAATTTTTGACTGTAGAAACAATAGAATTTGAAGAAATACAAAAACAGTTTTACAATTGCAGTTGTGATACCATCTCATTGATTAATAGATTTGCATGTATCTATGGATCTCATAGCAGAAATGTCAAAGTAATAGAATTCTATCTAATGCTTCTATCGGCTGGAAAACATTTTGATAGAGCATTTGATATTATTAAAAGTTTCAATAAAGATATTCTTTCTGTATATCTTATTGCCGTAGATATAGAAATTGAACGCGAAGACCTTTCGTCTGCGGAATCTTTTTTGGATAAAGCAAAAAGAATCTCTCCAACTGATCCTCTTGTTGTTTGCCGGGAATGCTGCCTTTCGCTTGCGATTTATAAAAAATATAATAGACAGGCTTTTTGGGATAACGCTGTTCAGCTTTCAAAAAGAATCAGTCAAATTGAGACAACAGATGCAATTGTTAAGAGCTGGCAGTTACGAATTATGTCTCTGATTATGCAGCAAAATGGTGAAAAAATACCTTGCTTTGATTTAGATTTTTGCAAGAAGAATGGCTTAAAATATCGAATAGTGAATATTAGAGATAATTAAAAGCTAAGAAATAATATGACAGACTGGCACGTACATATTGGACAGTGGTTTGATACATATTATGATGCAGAGGGTGTTTTTAAAGAATTAAAAGCCCGCGGCATTGATGAAGTATGGTTTTCATCTACAACATCATGTCGTTACTGCAAAGAAAGTTTTTCTGTGCAAAACAATGAGGCTCTAAAGCAGACACTTCTGTCTGCTCGTGATTTGTATGAACTGATACGCTATGAGATTCAGGAAGCTTTTGTTACTGCGGAAAAACTCGGTTTAAAAGTTCATGCACTTTACTGGGTAGTTCCTGAAATTCATTTTTCAAAAGATTCAGATGTTTCTGTTGCTCAGGCAATGTCAGAAATTCCTTATGAAGGTTTTAAGCTCCATCCGCGGGCACAAAGTTGGGATTTACAGGACTGTTGTACCGCTGCGCTTGCAGAAGAAGTTTTTTTATATGCACAAAAACATAACCAGCATATTCTTATTCATTGCGGAGAAAATGATTTTGAACTTCCTGTAAAGTTTGAATCTTATATTGCATCATATCCTGATGTAACTGTGCAATTAGCGCATTGCAGGCCTGTTGCAGAAACTCTATATATGTTGTGTAAATATCCTAATACTGTTTGTGACACAGCTTTTACGCCAGAAGAAATCAAACACAAAATAAAAACCGCCGGATTTGAAGACAGGGTACGTTATGGTTCAGATTATCCTATTTTTAAATACGATAAATCATAATGCCCGCAGCTAAAAGCTATGACATTTGCGTTTGAATCAAATGAGAGAATAGAAGCATTTATTACGGAAACAGAAAAAGCGTTTTCAGAATTGGATAAAGATTTTGCTGAAATTGAACAGGCTATCAAGTTTTTTAATGAAGCGTAGGGTGTTTGCTTTTGCAGAATTCAGTCCATTCTTCATCAATTCTGCACTGTCACACGTTATTTTAGATTTAGCATCTGTAATTGGCATCGGTTTCAGTGATAAATCAACGGAATTTTGCTTGTAAGAACCTGCTTCTTCTATATATACTTTACAGCCGCAACCTTTGCTTGGTACTAATGCTTCAATTGTGTTCAGATTCAACACTTTTTATTCCGCCAAGTGCTTCTTCACCAAGCTCATTCAACAAATAATTGTGTAATTCTTTTGGTAATTTCATGAGGCCGACTGAGTTGTCAAAAAAGCCATAAAGCTTATCCGTTTTCATAATAGGAATGGCTTGTTCAAGTGTCATATAACTTACTACAGAACCTTCAAT